>JAJPZD010000299.1 GCA_021204605.1 Prevotella sp. | reverse complement strand
CAAAGTTACTTCATTATTAACTTCCTAAAAATACGCATTTCACCGTATGCTTACACATTTTCCGCAACTTAGGAGATCTTTGTGCATTTTTCTTTCAAAATTTTTAACTTGCGAAACTTGAGTTGATAATTTGATAACACAAAGAAGAAAATAGAAAAAAGAAGAAAAACAATAAAAAAGGAACAAAATTTCTTATTTGTTTATATCTTTGCAGTAAGAAAATATTTATATATTGTATAAATCTATAACCTTAATTATAAAAAGAAAACATCCATTTTCTTTAATTATATGTTCCTCTATGCATCTGATAACGGAAAACGAATGTTTTATCTTTTTTTCTTGGGAATGTGGATGTATAATAGTGATTTGCAGCTAAATGAGGGCGTGGTTCTCTCTTTTTGGAGGAGTTAGAGGGGGCTTATTTTATACTCGCTGATGCGCCTTGTTTTTGACGAGAAACTTACACCGATTTTATATAGTTTTCTTTCATCAGAGGAAAAGGCAAGTTCATATTCTTTTGAGTCTATCTGGGCGAGAGCCTTTTCTGCCGGAGCATCAACTTTCAGTTCCATTACATAAATATATTCTTTTGTTTTCAGAACAATATCAATACGGCCGTCAGAAGTCATATACTCCACATCCACGTGGAAACCCATCAAACTGAATATCAGATACATCGTGTTCTGAAAATATTTCTCCAATTCTCCTGCCAAAGCGTATTTCCCTCCGTCAAGAAACGCTTTCAGACTTGACATGAAACCGTCTGCATTGCCGGCTTTAACATATTCCACAAAACGTGATAAATATAATGTGCTGTCTGACTCGTCACCACTTGTATATAATGGAAGTAACGACTGCATGAAACTCTCCTCAACCTCACGGTTCGGAAACCCAAGCTGGTATAGTTTGAAATCCTCATCATAGCTTTTTATGGTAAGATACCCACTCTGGTACAACAGGGGGATTGCGGAAGATTTCAAAGAATCCACCTGACTGAGAACTTTTGCCGGCAAACGGTCTAATTGCAGGTTTCTCAGGTCATAATCCTTTGTTCTCAGCATCTTGACAAGGAATGATGGTGTTCCAGTGCGATACCAATAATTATCAAATTCTTTGCTTTTCAACGTGTTAAGCAGACTGAACGGGTTGTACATCCCTGGTGAATTGGGGGCGAAATGATAACCATCATACAACTTTTCCAGTTTGACGCACGCCTCATCGTAGGTCATGGAATTTGCGTTGGCGAGTTCTTTTATGGAATCGTTGAAATAATTATGCAGCTCCTTTTCCGATATACCGCAAATATCAGCATACTGTTGTTTCAGGGTAATGTCTTCTAAGTTATTGAGGTCACTGAACACGCTCAAATGGCTGAATTTAGACACACCGGTAAGGAGAGCGAAACGGATATAGTTGCCCTGTGTCTTCAATACAGAATAAACAGACTTCAGTCTGCGGCGGAATTTTCCCTGCAATTCCTCGTTATCTATTGCATTGAGAATTGGCTTGTCGTACTCGTCAACTAAAATTACGACTTTTTGCCCTGTTTTCTTGTATGCACGTTCTATGATACCTGTAACACGAGCCACAGGACTTTTCTCTGCCTCGAAAGAGCCAAATTCATTTTCCCATTTTAAAAGAGCCAAGTTAAGTATCTCGTCCAAACTCTCCATACTGTCGTATTCTCCGGAATTCAAGTCTAAATACAATACCGGATATTGTTTCCACTCATGTTCTAACTGCTCGATGGCAAGTCCTTTGAACAGGTCTTTCCTGCCCTCGAAATACACTTTTAATGTGGAAAGCAGCAAAGACTTTCCGAAACGACGAGGACGTGAGAGAAAATAGAATTTCCCCGTTGACGTAAGCTCGTACATCCGGGCTGTCTTGTCAACGTAAACGAAACCTTCTGTTCGCAGATCCTCAAAAAATTGAATGCCAATTGGATAAAGCATAATGCTCCTTACGTCGCAAAATAAGAAATAAAAAATAAGAAATAAAAAATCATTTTTGCTTGGCTCCTTGCTTGAGAAATAGTTTGGAGCTTTGCATGAGAGTTTGCCAGGTTAGGGCAGTTATCATATTCAATCTGAAATTTTTCCAAAAGTACAAATAATTTCCGATAAATGAATTCATTTATGCAATAAATCTAAAATATTTTTTGTAACGTAAGGAGCATTGTTATTGTCTGATATGCAGAGTCTGCAGAACTTTACAGTTGGTATTCCCTGATTTCAGCGTTTTCCATGTGCGTGATGTCGCTGATGGTTTTGTTTAGGAGCACAGCCTGTATTGCTTTGTTGATTATGCCGTGTCCGACAGCAAGGACAGTTTTGTTCGGGTAATTTTCTTTCACATAACGGATAAAACGGGCGGCGCGGTTGAGTAGAGAGTCAAGGCTCTCGATATTGTCGGGCCATGGTACGTCTTTCAGTTCAGGGATGTAACGCCCAGTGAAACCGCCCCAGTCACGCTCCCGAAGTAGAGTGGTGGTGATTACCATACCGCTGTGCGGCGCGGCGATTATATTGCATGTGTCGATGGCACGCTTCAGGTCACTTGAAAGAAATATGTCTATTTGGGCATCTTTTAATTTTAAAGCCGTCTCTTTGGCTTGCTGAATGCCTTTCTCTGTCAACTCGCCATGCGTCTGTCCTTGCATTATATGGTTGACGTTGCCTAATGTCTCACTATGTCTTGTAAGAAGTAATATCATTCCCCGATAACTGTGATTACGATTTTGCGCGGCCCGCCATGGTTGCGGTACTCACAGAGGTAAATGCCCTGCCATGTGCCGAGGTTTAGTCTGCCGTTAGTTATCGGAATTGTCAAACTTACGCCTGACAATACCGACTTTGCATGGCTTGGCATGTCGTCATTGCCCTCTAACGTATGGTAATAGTAAGGCTCATTTTCCCTTACTAATTTGTTGAATATCTGCTCCATGTCATGGCGCACGTCGGGGTCAGCGTTCTCGTTGATACACAAGCCACAACTGGTGTGCTTGACGAAAAGGTGGAGCAAGCCCATCTGAACGCCAAGCCCAAGCCCCCTCCAACTCCCCCCTGAGGGGGAGGGCTTTCCAATTTGCGAAAGTTGGTTACAAATTGACGAAAGCTGAGAAAGTATCTCATTCGTTATTAAATGAAAGCCTCTTGGTCTTGCCGGTATTGTTATTTCTTTTTGAAAAATCATAATGCTTCCTTTCTTGCTTTGCCTGTTGCGTGTCGTTCTTTCAGAACGAGCGGACATAATGAATTATATCCCTACACGTGGGTGAAATTTGCTGACTTTTTCACATATTATAATGTTACAGGTCATCATACCGGAGTTGCTGCTCTTTTTCCTGCGTTTTCCGTTTTTTGCGCTCTTTTCTTGACTCTTTCTTGGATGGCGAGCTGTTGTCGCTTTCGGGGGCTGTGGCTTCTGGCTTGTTGTGGGAAGGAGTCTCAATTGGTTTGTCTTCCTCGTCTTTCAACTGGATAGGGTTGTCATCCTCCCCAAAGAGGAGTTCATCGAGAGCCATACCAATACTGTCGATGTCGAGGGTGTCTTTAGGACTTGGAATGTACGTACAGGTGTACATACCAGAAAGGATATCACCGTCGGAAGGTTTATGGAAATTGCCGTGGTATTGCTGGAAATTCGGGTCGTGCATAACGGATTGTAGGAAATAGCCGCAGATAGGAAGAGCGGTACGGCTGCCCTGTCCGAGTTGCCCTGTTCGGAAGTGAATGCTGCGGTATTCTCCGCCTACCCATGCCCCTACGACGAGGTTGGCAGCAACACCCATGAACCAAGCATCAGAATGGTTGTTTGAAGTTCCCGTTTTGCCGCCAAACTCAGTGTCACGCACATCACCGATGTACCCCCACAGGCTCTGTGAAGTACCGCCCGGTTCCCGCAAGCCGCTAAGGAGTAGTTGTTGCATGAAGAATGCGCTCTTGTAGGGTATCACCTGTTTTTCCTCTCTTTGGGCCGTATAAACCACTTTACCGTCACGGTCAAGAATTTTTGTCACGAGTACTGGTTCAACGTGTTTACCATCGTTTGCCACGGTGCAATAGGCGTTGACCATTTCAAGAAGGTTAACGTCGGAAGATCCGAGAGCAAGAGAAGGCTGCTCGTCAAGGGTGCTCTTTATACCCATTTGGTAAGCAGTGCGAGCTATATTTTTTATACCCATTTCCTGCCCTAATCGCACGGCAATGGAGTTGATACTCTTTGCGAAAGCCGTCTTGAGCGGCATGGAGTCGCCAGTGAATATGCCGTCGGCATTAGTCGGCGACCATGAAACCATCTCATGCTTGTCGGTATCATATACCTGCATGGAGAAAAACTCATCGCGCCGCTTGTCGCATGGGGTGAGGCCCTGGTTCATTGCCTCAGTGTAAACGAAGAGTTTGAATGTTGAGCCAGGCTGCCGCATTGCCGTTACTTTGTCGTATTTCCACGAGTTGAAGTCGATATCGCCCACCCATGCCTTCACCTCACCAGTCTGCGGTTCCATGGCCACCATAGAGCAGTGCATGAAACGGAGCATGTAGCGAATGGAGTCGAGGGTGCTAATCTCTTTCTCGATAGTTCCGTTCTCATAGTCGAACAGCTTCACCTTATGCGGCTTGTTGAGGTAATAGTTTATGGAATCTTCATTATTGGCAAATTTCTGTGAGAGGATTTTATAATATGGTTGCCGTTTTGCGATGTCCTCCACGAAATGAGGTATCACGTTGTGGCTGCGGTCAACCCATGGTTCCTGTCCTGCCCAATGTGCGTCGAAATTGCGTTGTACCTGCTTCATCTGCTTTATCGCCGCCTTCTCCGCATACTCCTGCAAGCGGGTGTCGAGGGTGGTGTAGATCTTCAAGCCGCTGGAATAGAGGTCATAACCGTTGTCGTTGCACCAGTCTTTCAGATATGTTGCAATAGCTTCACGGAAGTACTTACCCTGTCCGTCGTAATTGCTCTCCACACTGAAATTCAGCTTTATGGGAATCACTTTCAGGGAGTCAAACTGAACCTGTGTGATGTCGTTGTGGGTCATAAGGTTGTAGAGTACGGTGTTGCGCCGCTTGATGCAGTTGTCTGGGTTGGAGATAGGATTATAGTAGGTGGTGGCTTTGAGCATACCCACAAGCACTGCCGCCTGTTCGGTGGTTATGTTTGCCGGTGTTGCGTTGAAATATGTCCTACATGCCGTCTTTATGCCGTAGGAGTTGGAACCGAAGTCAACGGTGTTGGCATACATGGTGAGGATTTCCTTTTTGTTGTAGATTATCTCAAGTTTCGTGGCGATAATCCACTCCTTTGATTTCATTATCAACATTCTCACGCCAGGTATATAGCCCAAAAGGCCGGTGGAATACTGAGTCCTCACACGGAACATGTTTTTTGCCAACTGCTGCGTGATTGTGGAAGCTCCACGCGCCTCATGGTGCAGAAGTATGTCTTTCGCCACGGCAAACATACCTGCGAAATCTATTCCGAAATGCGAATAGTAACGCTCGTCCTCTGTGTCTATAAGCGTTTTCCAGAACATCGGGTTTACTTCCTCGTAGGTTACAGGCGTGCGGTTCTCACTGAAATACTTACCTATGAGTACGCCATCAGCACTGTAAAGCTCCGATGCCTCTGATGTTGTCGGTTTCTTGATAGCTGAAATACCAGGTGACTTACCGAAGAGCCACAGGAAGTTGATATCGACCATGAAAAGGTAGATGAAGAATACAACGATTAGGGATATTACCACGACGCCAGTTTTGAAGTACCATTTCCTGCCACGGTATAGTCCCTTGTACCAATTCCAGAATTTATTCAATACGGTCTTGCACTTTTTCAGGATGATACCAGTGTAAGATTTGAGCTTTTCGTATTTAGAGGACATGAGAATTATTTTATCTGTTATCAGAGAGTTACGTTTATTGTCTTGAGGTCGGAGGCGAGCGATGAAGTGCCTACGAGCAATTGGTATTGTCCGGGCATTACCCTCATGGTGTTGGATTCGGCATCCCAGCACTCGAAAGAGGATTTTGGAAAGGCGATTGTTGCAGTCTTTATCTCACCGGCCTTCAGTTCAACTCTTGCAAAGCCACGCAATGTTTTTATCGGACCGTCCGCATCACTTGGGTTGCGAAGATATACCTGTATGATTTCCGTTCCTTCACGGTTGCCAGTGTTCGTAACATCCACAGTGACAGTCTCGTTGTCTGTATCGTAAACTGGTTCGCCGATGTTTAATGTAGTGTAACTTAGCCCATAGCCGAAGGGGAACAAGGCATCACCTTTGAAATAGCGGTAGGTGCGGTTCGCCATGCTGTAATCATCGAATGGAGGCAGTTGGCTGTCATCCTTGTAGAATGTTACGGGGAGCTTGCCCGATGGGTTATAATCGCCGAAAAGCACGTCTGCCACGGCATTGCCGCCCTGCTCGCCGGGATACCATGCCTGAAGAATGGCATCGCAAGTCTCTGTCTCTGGAGTGAGGGCAACGGCACTTCCACTGCAATTCACAAGGATTATTTTCTTACCTGCATCGTGCAATGCTGCGAGAAGCTCACGTTGTACTTGTGGCAGTTCGATACTCGTGCGGTCGCCATTGTCGAAGCCAGGCTCCGAAATCTTGGCCTCTTCACGCTCCAATTCCGGGGAGATACCACCGACGAAGACAACAGTGGTGAAGTCTTTTGTGCGGTCTAAAATCTCGTCAATGGAAACATCACGCTTGCGGGTGATGTCGAATGATAGAGTAGCGCCGTCTGCGAGTTGCATGTAATCGAGCTGCACGATATATCTCATGCCTTCCTTGACCTTGTATTTTTTCTTGTTGAGTTTCAGTTCCTGACTGCGCCAACGGTTGTCTATGGTGTCACCGTTTATTATAAGGCGGAAACCGTCGTCATTGGAATAAATGATGTCAAGCTGCTCACTGCAGTCAGCAATGAAAGAGCCTTTGAAACTTGCTGTGAAGTCGGTAAGGTTTACGCCCGGTGCGAAAACCGTATTGCCGCCGTTGTCAAACTTCAAAGGAGAAGTGTAATTACCCTGATATATGGGCACACCTTCCATTTTCGCATTGTTCCAGAACGAGCCGCTCATGCCAGGGTTGCCGTCGGCATCCGTAAGTTTAGAAAACAGGCTCTCACTTTCGGTCATTGTGGTGATGTCGCAACCTTTTATGTAATTGACATTATTGCCGAGTTTGTTTGTTATACCTTCCAATACAGTTACGGAGTGTGTAGGCTGTCCGTAGTAGATACCCCACAGCATTATCGAGTCGGCAGCATTAGGACCCATTATCACGATATTTTCATCATCCTTGTTTAGCGGCAGTATGCCATCGTTTTTGAGGAGCACCAACTGCTCACGAGCCATTTGCAGGGCAAGCTCTCTATGCTCCTTGCTTGCTATCACGCTTTCAGGTATTTTTGTCCATGGAACAAGTTCATCAGGGTCGAAGTCGCCGAGTTCAAAACGTCCTTGAAGCAGTCGTTTCACACTGACATCAATCTGTTCCTCAGTAATCGCTCCTGCTTTTACAGCATCTGGAAGGGAAGTATAGTTACTGCCGCACTCCACATCTGTACCACTTATCACAGCCTTTGCGGAAGCGTCTGCCGCATCCTTTGAAACGCCATGTCGGTCCTCAACGTAGAAGTCGCTGATAGCTCCACAGTCGCTGACAACTATGCCGTTAAATCCCCATTCGTCACGCAGGATTTGCTGAAGCAGACGGTTGTTGCCGCAGCACGGCTGACCCTCGAAACGCTGATAGGCGCACATCACCTCCTTAACGTCACCCTGTGTTACCAATGACTTGAAAGCAGGGAGGTAAGTTTCCCAAAGGTCACGTGGCGAAAGGTTTTCTATATCAAAAAAATGGCGTGTTTTTTCTGGTCCGCTATGTACAGCGAAATGCTTAGCACAGGCAAAGAGCTTGTAATACTTACTATCGGCTGGGCCTTGCAGACCACGAACCACGGCAAGGCCCATGCGTGAGTTCATATAAGGGTCTTCACCGTAAGTCTCCTGTCCTCGTCCCCAACGGGGGTCACGGAAGATGTTTATATTTGGAGTCCAGAATGAGAGACCTTGATATCTGCCTAATTTGCCAATTTTGCGCTGAGCCGTGTTCTTCGCACGCGCCTCATCACTTATTGCCGTGTAGATTTTTTCTAAAAGAATATCATCAAAAGATGCAGCCATGCCGATACATGATGGGAATACGGTGCAGAAACCATTGCGCCCAACACCGTGCAGGGCCTCGCTCCACCAGATAAACTGTGGCACACCAAGACGGTCGATAGGTTTTGAGATATCCATCATCAACTGTGCCTTCTCCTCAAGAGTGAGACGGGAACAGAGGTCAGAGGCACGCTCCTCTGCGGAGAGAGATGGGTTCAGGAATAAAGCCCCCTCCAACTCCCCATTATGAGAAGAAGCCCCCTCCAACTCCCCCCTAAGGGGGAGAGTCTGGGCAGACGCCATAAGTGAAGTCCCTATTAGAGAGAGCCCCTCCCTAACCCTCCCCCGTAGGGAGGGGGAAAACCTGGCGGGGTATGAAGCCCCTCTAAGTCCCCCTATTAAGGGGAATATAGTTGTTAAGATGAATATCAATAATAATTTATTATGGTTATTTCTCATATCAGTATAGTTGATTCCGCCCTTAGGAAAGATCCCCTAATGGGGATTTAGGGAGCTTTTTATTTCACCACGAATTTCTTGCCGTTACTGATGTAAATACCTTTTGAGAGGGGAGATTTCACCTGTATGCCCTGCAAGTTGTAAATCTTGCTGTTGTTTTGGCTGCTTGCAGAGATTTCTTTAATGCTGGCACTAAAGATGTCAGTACCGCTAAGCATTACGCCGCCCTCTACCTCTTTTTCCATGATGTCAGCCACGATTGAGTTCATATAGTTCTCAAGGTTTGAATAGCCGTCATCACCGATTGTACTACCATCGGAAGCATTGTTCTTGTCAAGTCCGTTGGCATCCTCCCAGTCATCAGGTATTCCGTCACCGTCGGTATCGAGAGGAGCTTCTTCGGAGGCAAGTTCTGGCCATGGTGACCAGTCATCACCGGCATCTTCGGGTTTCAGGTCATCCTGCGAGTCTATAAGTCCAGGAATATTCACTTTTGAACCGGTGTATGTGGCTTCTCCGTTTCGTGTATCACTTACAATTACTTCATCTAACCAATCGCGGTGGAGAGAACAACCGGCATAGTCGAGCACTTTCTCGTAGGCAACTTCTGCCGTGTGTGTAGTTACAGACTCAAATGGGATAGGTGTGTCAACTTTCATGGTGTCTTTCGTCTCCTGAGTATAGGTATAGTCAACGTCACTGTCGTTGCTTATCTGGTTGTAGATGCCGTAGGTCCAGTTATCATTGGTAACATCGCTGAATTTCGAGTTGACATTGCCATCGACATAGAATTTACCCCATACGTGCCACATGGCATCCCAAGAGTTTAGGGAATCAGTGTCGTGATTTGTATATGATGATGTACGGACACCAATGCTGGCGATTCTTCTCTGTTTTGTTGTGCTTGTCGTCTCAGTGCCTGGTCCCACCTTATAATAGTTGTTCACGATGTTCACATTCATGCCTTCACCACCGTAACAGCCGTTTCCTGCCCAGTTGTAGATTACGTTGTTGCGGAGATCCATTTGTTCACTTGTCTGTGTACTTGGACGCGGACCGAGACGGGGAGTGCGGGAGTTGTGGTCAGCAAGCAGATTATGGTGGTATGTTGCACCTGCGCCGCCCCAGTTGCCTCCATATCCGTGTGCGCCACTGGAGTGGGCAGAGTTTACGAGACTCTGTGAAACTATGCACCACTGGACAGTCTGGTTTTCGTTGCCGTAAACGGAGAGACACTCGTCGATACTCCAGCTTACGGAGCAGTGGTCAACGATTATGTTCTTTTTATCCATGCCGCCAAGACCGTCAGCTTCTTGCCCATACACATCGCCCATGCGGAAGCGCATGAAGCGGATAATCACATTGTTGGCAGCAAGTGTGAAAGGATAGTCGGCAATGCAGATACCGTCGCCAGGGGCAGTCTGTCCTGCGATAGTTACATTGCCGTTACTTAGTTTTAGTTCAGATGTAAGGTGAATGGTGCCAGACACGTCAAAGACGATAGTGCGCGTGCCGCTCTTTTTCACGGCGTATCTGAACGAACCTTCAGAAGTGTTATCCTCAAGAGTTGTTACGTGATATACAGTGCCGCCACGGCCGCCAGAGACATATCTGCCGAAGCCCTCTGCTCCAGGGAAAGCCAAAGTCTCTGTTGTCTGAGCGATTGCGTTACTTGCCAAAAAAGACAGTGCGATTAGCAGAAAAGCCTGCAATAAACGGTTTGTTTTGAACATGATTTTTAATGGGTTAAAAGGTAAAAATTTTAAATGCTACTTTATTTTAATCATGCAAAGATAAAATTTTTTCTTTAAAAAAAGAATTTTATTTTGGTTTTATGTTGAAAGTACGGAATGTAAATAAGATATGGAGCGGAACTGTTAAAATTTATTACAGCTTATGCTTGTTTTCTCGAAATTTTATTAATTTTGTAACGTTTTTTAAGTCATGATGGTTACAGCTTTTTGCGATGGAACATAAATGACAGTTATATGAAAACACATAAAAACATAAAGACAATTATTATGGAAAAGAAACATTTGGCGAATGGCGCACTCCTGCAGGGGGGGAAGTATAAGATAGTACGGTTGTTGAACGGAGACGGTTTCGGAAGCACGTATGAGGCTCTTTATACAAAGTATGATTCACGTTTCGTGATAAAGGAGTTTTTTATAGATGAATACTGCAGCCGAGATGAAAGTACGGGCAGGGTCAGCGTTGCCGTGCAGTCGAAAGCCAGTCTTGTGGATAAGTTGAGGAAGAATTTCATTGATGAGGCAAAGGCGATAGTAAAGATGCGCCATGCCAATATATTTCTTGTGGTTGATGTTTTTGAGGAGAATGGCACTGCATATTACGCAACAGATTTCATAGAGGGAGGTAAGTCGTTGCATGATATGGTGAAAACTCAAGGTTTGTCAGAAAAGGTGGCATTGAAATACATCCGTCAGGTGGCAGATGCTTTACGTTGTGTCCATTCTTTCAACCGTCTGCACCTTGACATAAAGCCAGAAAATATAATTGTAGATGCTAACGATAATGCGATACTTATTAATTTCGGAGCGTCAAAACATTATGACGATGAAACTGGTGAGAACACGTCCCCGTTATCGGGCATAAACAGCAAGGGCTACGCCCCTGTGGAGCAACTGAATGCAAGTTTCAAGGAGTTAAGTCGTGCTACGGATATTTATGCACTCGGTGCCACTCTCTATACATTGCTCACAGGTATCACGCCGCCCGATGCGGATATTCTTGCAAGTGGTGTTGACACATTGCAACCCATGCCGGAGACAGTATCGCAAGCAACACGTAATGCAGTGGACGCTGCCATGCAACTGAGGCGCAATGACCGTCCGCAGAGTATAGACGAGTTTCTGAAAATCCTCGATAATGGCGGTATAGTTGAGCCACCAAAGCCGCCTGTTCCGCCTGAGCCACATAGACCAAAGCCTCCTGTTACACATGAAGAAAAACGTGAAGTAAAAGTAAATAAGTCTCCTGTAAAAATTGTTGCGCTTATCGCAGCTTTCATAGTTTTAGTTATATGTATAATATTTGCAAGGCATGATTGGGGAAAAGAAAAACCAGAAATTGCGAAGGAAGAAGTAGAGGATACAGATACAGTTTTGAATAAAGAAGACCAAATAGAGGAAAAATTAGTATCTGAAAATAATATTCCATCTGCACTCGTGTCAGAAGATGGAACAGAGGAAAGTAAACCAGTTTATAATTCAGAAGAAACGTTACAGAAAAAAGAAGGAACAAAAGAAAAATCTTCAGAGTCTAATTATAATTCGCAGTCATCTACTGAAAATTTATCTGATTTTGAGAAATTAAAGCAAAATGCGGAACAAGGCGATGCTGTTGCTCAAAATAGATTAGGAGTTAAGTATGAAGAGGGGGCTGGCGTATCACGAAATTATACAGAAGCTGTTAAATGGTATCAGAAATCAGCAGAACAGGGAAATATGTATGCCCAATATAATTTGGGTGTATGTTATTACAGGGGTAAAGGAGTCTCCCAAAATTACAGCGAAGCTTTCAAGTGGTTTCAGAAATCAGCAGAGCAAGGATATGCATCAGCTCAAAATTATATAGGATATATGTATGACCATGGAGAGGGCGTATCCCAAGATTACAGCGAAGCCATCAAATGGTATCAGAAATCAGCAGAGCAAGGAAATGCATCTGCTCAATATAACTTGGGATATATATATGCTCATGGAGAGGGCGTATCCCAAGATTATACCGAAGCACTCAAGTGGTATCAAAAAGCAGGAGAGCAAGGAAATGCATCTGCTCAAAATTATATAGGATATATGTATGCGCATGGAGAGGGCGTATCCCAAGATTATACCGAAGCCATCAAATGGTATCAGAAATCAGCAGAGCAAGGAAATGCATCTGCTCAAAATAATTTGGGATATATGTATGAACATGGAAATGGTGTAACCCAAAATTACGCCGAAGCCATCAAATGGTATCAGAAAGCAGCCGAGAAAGGGAATGCAGCTGCTCAATGTAATTTAGGTGATATGTATGAAAATGGTTATGGTGTAACAAAGGATAAAGCAGAAGCCATCAATTGGTATAAGAAGGCGGCTGAGAAAGGGGATGAATATTCAAAAAAAGCATTAAAACGTTTGGGTGAATAAGTTAAAGGGCAGGGAATGAAAATTTTCTGCCTTTTATTGTGCCATTATTTTTTCATTTGGCAAAATCGGGTATAAAATTTGGTGAGGGGGTTATATTGTTGTAATTTTGCGCCCGACCGTGATAATGTGCTACGCATTACATTTATAATATGAAATCAATAAGGAATTTATCTTTTTTGCTTATGTTGTTGACGGTTCTCGTTGGCTGTCATCAAAAAGATGTTGATATAGCGGATTTTGACAAGGTGGTTTATTCGCCAGAGTATGCAACCGGTTTTGAGATTGTGGGTGCGGAAGGTAAGGAGAGCGTGATTATCAACGTGAAAAATCCGTGGCAGGGGGCGGACAGTATCAATACCCAACTGTTTATTGCCCGTAACGGGGAGGATGTACCTGATGGTTTCAACGGACAGGTAATACACGGTATGCCGGAGCGCATTGTTACAATGTCTTCCACAGTTATAGCAATGCTTGATGCTTTAGGGGCTGTAAACACTGTTGTCGGGGTGTCGGGAATGGAATACATATTAAATCCGAAGATATTGGCAAAGAGGGACAGTATCGGAGATGTTGGTTATGAGGGTAATATAAACTATGAGATGCTGCTGTCGCTTGAACCTGACATCGTGTTGTTTTTCGGTATTAGGGGAGCGAACTCGATGGAAGGGAAACTTAAGGAGTTGAATATACCATATATGTATGTAGGCGACCATGTGGAAAATTCGCCAATAGGCAAGGCAGAGTGGATTGTGGCTATTTCGGAAATTGTCGGCAAGAGAGATGAAGGCATAAAGGTGTTCTCGGAAATACCAAAGCGTTACGATGCGTGGAAAAAGAAAGTGGCTGATGCCAAATTGGATGCACCGAAAGTGATGATGAACATACCATATAACGGCACCTGGTTTATGCCTTCCACAGAAAGTTATGTGGCACGACTGATTGCAGATGCAGGAGGCGACTATATCTATAAGAAGAATACCGGAACCACCTCGATGCCGATAGACTTGGAGGAGGCATATCAGTTGGTTTCCGCCTCTGACGTATGGCTTGATGTAGGTTTGACAAACACTCTTGATGAAGTGAAGGCAGCCTGCCCGAAGTTCACTGACACCAACTGTTTTATTAATGGAAAGGTGTATAACAACAACCTGCGTTCCAATGAGGTAGGGGGGAGCGACTATTTTGAGTCGGGTGTTGTAAACCCAGATCTTGTGTTGCGGGATTTAATCAAGATATTTCACCCTGAATTGGTGCAGGATGATTTTGTATATTACAAACAGTTGAAATAATTTAGCCTGAAAGCATGCGCTCAAAACCAGTCATATTGTTCATATCGCTGATAGTCATCATACTGCTGCTGTTCTGTTTGGACTTGTCGGTAGGAACTGTCAACATACCGCTTGGAGAGGTGTGGGCGGCACTGACGGGAGGCGACTGTTCTCAGGCGACGGTAAAGATAATACTTGATATCCGCCTAATAAAGGCACTTGTGGCACTGTTGGCAGGGGCAGCCTTGTCAGTTAGTGGTTTGCAGATGCAGACGCTGTTTCGCAATCCCCTTGCCGGTCCATACGTTCTTGGCATCAGTTCCGGAGCAAGTCTTGGTGTGGCATTGGTGATACTTGCAGGGCTTGGCAGTTCGTTGGGAATTGTGGGAGCTGCATGGATAGGAGCAGGAATTGTGTTGGTAGTTATCGCTGCGGTGGGTCATCGCATAAGAGATATAATGGTAATTCTGATACTCGGTATGATGTTCTCGTACGGAGTCAGTGCTGTGGTGCAGATACTGCAGTATTTAAGTAAGGAAGAGTCGTTGAAGGCATTCGTTGTCTGGACAATGGGTTCATTGGGCGATGTTACGTCTCAACAACTGCTTATCTTCATCCCTTCGGTATTAGTAGGACTGCTTTTGGCGATACTGACGATAAAACCGCTTAATATGCTATTGTTCGGTGAGGAATGTGCCGTTACCATGGGACTTAACATAAAGCGATCACGTGCGTTGCTGTTTCTCTCCACAACCCTGCTTGCCGGTACGGTAACGGCGTTCTGCGGACCGATAGGGTTCATCGGACTTGCCATGCCACATGTAACGAGGATGCTGTTTTCCGATGGCGACCATCGAATTCTTATACCCGGTACTATCCTCACAGGAGCATCAGTACTGCTGTTTTGCGACTTGTTCTCCAAATTTTTCATCCTGCCGATCAACGCCATCACGTCGCTTTTGGGAATACCTATTGTGATATGGGTGGTGCTGCGCAAAAAATCGATTACGGTATGATAGAGTTGCGAGGTTTCTCAATAGGCTATGGTTCGAGGATGCTTATAGAAAATGTCAATGCGTCATTCGAGAAGGGGAAGATTACAGCAGTTATCGGCAGGAATGGTACGGGCAAGTCAACGTTGCTGCGTGCTATTGCCGGTCTTAACCACCACTATACAGGAGAGATATTGCTTGACGGCAGGAACATCGGCACATTGCGCCCCCAACAAATGGCGAAGTCATTGGCTTTTGTTACTACGGAGAGAATACGAATCGCAAACTTAAAATGTGAGGATGTGGTGGCGATAGGGCGTTCCCCTTATACCAACTGGATAGGGAAGATGCAGGACGTTGACAGGGAGATTGTAAGAAAGTCGCTCGCTTCGGTTGGTATGGAGGATTATGCCACACGCACGTTGGATAAAATGAGCGATGGTGAGTGCCAGCGCATAATGGTTGCACGGGCATTGGCGCAGGACACACAGGTTATATTGCTCGACGAACCGACATCATTCCTCGATATACCAAACCGTTATGAACTGAGCCGTTTGTTAGTCAGTCTTGCGCATGATAACGGCAAGAGCATTATATTCTCCACCCACGAACTCGACATCGCCATGTCGCTATGTGATAAGATTGCCCTTTTTGACAATCCCAAATTGCATTGCCTGCCGCCACAAGAACTGCGAGAGAGCGGTTATATCGAAAAACTGTTTGGTAATGTTTATGTGCCGACAATTCTGTCGTGATAAGTAACAGTGAGTTTATTTATTGAATTCATTGCGCCCTCTCTTTCTGTTTTTGTTTTTGTTGATAGTCTCGAGTTCCTCCATAGTGTTGAAAAGCGGTTCGGAAAGCAGAGTCTTGATGTCTTTAGTATATCCCAATGCCTTTGCAATGGAAATGAAAGATAAGAGCGAGATAGTATGCTTGCGCTCAAATTTGGCGATGGTAGGGGCTGGCACGCCACTCATCATTGAAAGGGCATCTCTTGAAAGACCTTTTTCCAACCGCCTCTTTTGTGCTTTTTGTGCCAACGAAGCAACCAACTCACTTGCAGTATCTATGTCAAATGTATATAATAAAGACATACTATAGTATCTTTTAAATAAGAAAAATAAAGTTATCAGATATTATTATATCTATTGCAAAGATAAGAAAAATTTCAATATAAAAGAAAAACAGCATATAATTAATGTTGGTATCATTATAAAATGTTTTTTAATTTTTGCGTTTTCTTGAATTTGGTTTACCTTTGGGGAAATTTAGTTCTTTGTTGTCGAATGAATAATTCAGAAATTCAAGCAAATAGCAGC
>JAJPZD010000041.1 GCA_021204605.1 Prevotella sp. | reverse complement strand
AATTCGGGACTTTTTGACTTTTATCGCATAACGTACTTCACCGCATGCTTACGAAAATGTGATGTGTAGGCCGATTATACCCGCGTGCACCCAATGTAGGGATAGAATTTATTCTGTCCGCACGCCACAACGGGGCGTATGTTTATATTCTTAACTTGCATAAGACATCGCCATTCTTCTATTATAAAACTACAACAGAAATGTCTGGAAATAGGAACCTACGAAATGCGATGATGGCGAAAAACGATGAGTTTTACACTCGCCATGACGATATTCAGAAAGAAGTCAATGCGTATCTCGATTACGACCCTGACACTTTTCGTGATAAGATAGTTTTTTTACCATGCGATGACCCTGAGTGGAGTAATTTCACGAAGTTTTTTGTGGAGAATTTCGAGTTCTTAGGATTGAAAAAGCTAATCAGTACAAGTTATGCTTATGAATGTAAGAATGTACAGTTTCTTTGGGAGCCAACTGACTTTGAAAAAAATAGCATACAATATAAACCCGATTTGTCAAAATCACATGGGAAAAAATTTGTTCTTGACAGAGATGCAATAAAGAACAAAACTATTGACATCACAAACCTTGAGTGGAATTATCTCCATGGAACAGGTGATTTTCGTTCTCCTGAAATAACAGCTCTCAGAGATGAAGCGGATATTATCGTTACAAATCCACCCTTCTCACTTTTAAGAGAATTTATACGTTGGGTATTTGAAGGGCAGAAAAATTTCCTCATTATTGGAAACACTAATACCGTTACTTGTAAAGATGTATTCCCATTGATTTGCAATAATGAATTGTGGCTAGGAGTAACAAACTACAATACTGGTATGTACTTTTATGTTCCAGACGATTTTCAATATGCCTCTACTTATAAATTTCTGAAAGAAATAGACGGTAAGGCTGTAAACCGAGTAGCTGCATGTTGTTGGTACACCAACCTTGAGCATGGCAGACGCCACGAACCTTTAACTTTAATGACTGAAAGAAACAATATTAAGTACAGCAAACATAAGGATGTAAAAGGAATTGGATATCACAAATACGTTAATTATGACGCAATTGATATTCCGTCTTATGACGCTATACCTTCAGATTACAATGGAATAATGGCAGTACCTATTACTTATCTCGACAAGTATTGTCCTGAACAATTCGAAATTGTTGGAAATGCATCTGATGGTGATTGGCTACGATCTCTTGGAGTTAAGCCTATGGGTACACATACAATAAAGAGATTGAGGGCACAAGGAAATAAATCTCATGTGACAGCGAATATGGTAACACTCTATTTAGATATAGATGGTATTATTAAATTGCCCTATTCCAGAATATTAATCCGTAAAAAACAATAATAATGAAAACAACATTATGCACAGACATAACGATTGAATACATATGTCAAGGGTTTACCTATAATGCATTGGAGGAAAAGGGATTGTTCGGCATGGCTGGCAAGTTGACTATACAGCCTGAATTTCAACGTAACTACATCTATGCATCTATGAACAAGGAGGCTGCCGTAATAGAAAGCGTGCTGAAAGGTTATCCGCTTGGATTGATATACTTTGTGAAGAACGAGGATGGGCAGCTTGAGGTGCTCGACGGTCAGCAACGCATCACGTCACTTGGACGATTCAAAACAAGGAAATTCTCCATAAAAGACAATGCAGGAAACAATATCTATTTCGACAAACTGACGGAGAAGCAAAAAAAGCTATTTCTAAACACTAAACTGTTGATTTACGAGTGTGAGGGAACAGAGGCTGAAATTAAAGAATGGTTTCAGACTATCAACATAGCAGGAGTGCCTTTAAACCAGCAGGAATTGTATAATTCTGTATATTCTGGTCCATTCGTAACAACAGCAAAAAAAGTGTTCAGCAATTCCAGAAATCCAGAATTACAGAGGTGGTGCCATTTCGTCAAGGGAGATGTGAAAAGACAGGCGTATCTTGAACGTGCTCTTGATTGGGTGAGCAATGGCAACATCAGTGATTACATGAAAAAACACCGTGAAAACGATAATATTGATGAATTGAAAGTTTACTTCGATACTGTGCTTGATTGGATTGAGAGCGTGTTTCCACAACCAAAAAGTGAGATGAGAGGGGTTGAATGGGGACTGTTATACGAAAAATATCACGAGACTTCTTACGATATCAACAAGGTCGGCAAACGTGTCGAAGAATTATGCTCTGACAGTAAGGTTAAAAACAAAAGAGGTATTTTCGAGTTTATCCTTGGCGGAGAGACTGACACCAAGTTGCTCAATATCAGGATATTTGATGATGATATCAAAAAGAAAGTCTATAAAAAGCAGACTGATGATGCGAAAAACCATTCAAGGAGCAACTGCCCTGCGTGTGTAATCGAGGGCAAGGCAAACAAATGCCGCATTTGGGAGTACAAGGAAATGGAAGCCGATCATGTTACTGCATGGAGCAAGGGTGGAGCAACAACCGAGAAAAACTGCCAAATGCTTTGCTCTTACCACAATAAGCTGAAAGGCAACAGATAAGAGCGGAAATTGTAATATAAAATTATAGAAAAATCAATAACAAACGAGACAATCAACACGGTACGCATTTGTTTCCGCATTGATTGTCTGCTGGCAATTACACCTATTGTTTTACATCATCTTCGCTATTCTCTCTTATACATTCAAGCAAAATTGAATTTTATTCTCTTTTCATTCTTCATTTTTTATTTTTTATTTCCAAACATTCGGTTTGAGCCGCATCCTCTCTTCATTCTTCACTCTTAACCCTTTATCTTCTGCCTCCACCGCCAGATGACCTACTTCCCCCACCAGAGGATGACCTGCCAGATGACGAACTACGACTTACGGATGGCTTGGAGCCTCCACTGCTACGGGAAACAGAACTGCTTGACGGACGGCTGACTTTATTGCCACTAACACCTCTTCCTGATGAAGACCTCACACTCGGTGTGCTGCGACTTACAGATGATGAAGAACCGTTGCCTATCCTTGAAGACGAACTATTACTTGTTCTCGGTGTGAACGTGCTGCTTGGCTGTCTCTGCGTCGTTGAACTGCTGACAGACGGTCTTGATGTTGACGTGCGGATACCACTATTGCTTGTACCGCTACCTGTAGTAGGCCTTACCGTGGTTCGCGTACTGCTCTCACGACTAACCCTGCCCGTTGTACTGCCACTACGATTACCTCCAAAAGTGGATGGACGAGTGCTGGTATTATTACGTATTGATGATGAAGAAGACGTTGACGGTCTGCTGTTTACGCCTGTTCCACTACTGCTTCGATTACCACCAAAACTTGATGACGGGCGGCTTGTACTGCCATTGTTTCGTGTCGTTGAGGGTGTACTGTTACTGCGACTGCCAGAGAAATTCCCTCCTGTACGATTTGTAGATGGGGTATTTCTGTTTGCAGTACTTGAGCCGAGACGGGCGCCTTTGAACTCTCCACGATCAAAACGGTCTTTCATACCATTGCCACTACTAATACCGCCATGGTTGAACGTGCGTCCCTGATACCAACTGCGTCCACCGTTCATTGCCCAACTGTGAGCACCACGATACGTACTGTAAATGGCTGGCCTGCCAAAATAGAAATAGTCGCGCCTTGGATAGTGTGCATAAATTGCGAAGTGCCATAATCCATCAAGCCAGTAAATCGGGCGATAAAAATAACTTGCTGCGCAGAAAGCCGTGTACTGCCAGTCGAGAAGTATGTAGCTTAAATCTAAGTTGCGCCTCGTCCAATACATACCATACAGGTCTTCATACGTGGTGATACTCATAAGATAGTCGAGATTCACCTCGTATGCGGCATCATACTGCTCTTCCGTAAGGTTTAGCTCGTATGCCATCTTATCTGTAAGGAACAATGCCTGGTCACGGGCCTGCTCGTAACTCATTGCGTTTGCTGAAACCGACAGGGTTGTCAGCATTATAATAAGGGTAACTATCTTTTTCATAACTGTAATATTTTAATCGTTCAACTTTGCACTATTGCTT
>JAJPZD010000198.1 GCA_021204605.1 Prevotella sp. | reverse complement strand
GCAACGAGGGTGGACAGACACTTTTCTGGGCATCGAATTTCAGTATCGGCGTGGCTATTTTCTCTGCCGTCAACCGCTATCTGTCAAAGATAATGAACGGATTTCCGCAGTATTCTGTGGAAATGGAGGAGGTACACCACATTCATAAATTGGATGCCCCAAGCGGCACTGCCATTACGCTTGCAGAGGAGATAATCGGCAATGTGGACCGCAAGGACAAATGGGTCAAAGGCTCACTGACCAACGCTGACGGTACAGTTACAGATAGTGGCGCACATACCGACAACGAATTGGTAATCAACAGCGTGCGCCGTGGTGAGGTGCCAGGCATACACTCGGTGACATACGACTCAGAGGCAGATAAAATCACAATTATTCATGACGCACACTCGCGCAAGGGGTTCGCACTCGGTGCGGTATTAGCGGCAGAATACACAGCAGACCACAGTGGACTGTTGACGATCACCGACATGTTCAAGTTCTGACGTGAAAAGAGAGTGGGGGAGAAAGAATTTGGTTTTCCCTCCAGAATTTATTAATCATCAGAAAGTAATGAGAGACAAGAAGAAAAAAAAGTTGAATATGAAGAAGCAATGGACAAAGTTCATTGTTGTTCTCGTGCTATACCTGTTGTTCCTGTTTTGGGTAAAGAGCTGGTGGGGACTTATCGTGGTTCCGTTCATATTCGATGTATATATAACGAAGAAGATACATTGGCAGTGGTGGAAAGATTCTGAAACTCCTGTCCGCTTCGTGATGAGTTGGGTGGATGCCATCGTGTTCGCCCTTGTGGCTGTGTATTTCATCAATCTGTTCTTCTTTCAGAACTATGTGATACCTTCTTCTTCTCTTGAGAAATCGCTTCTTACCGGTGATTATCTTTTTGTCAGCAAGGTGAGTTACGGTCCGCGTATTCCGGAGACACCGCTTACCATGCCTTTGACACAGCACACCTTGCCATTGTTCAACTGCAAGTCGTATATCGAATGGCCGCATTGGGACTACCGCAGGGTGAAAGGCTTGGGTAACATACAGCCAAACGATATTGTAGTGTTCAACTATCCCGCCGGTGACACTTTGGTTTCGGAATTAAAATATCAGGCTGCCGACTATTACCAAATGTGTTACTCTTTCGGCAGTCAGTTGGTTGACGAAATCCCGCAAATCGACAGTCTGACAATTCTACAGCAGCGAGATTATTACCAAAAAATCTATGATCTCGGAAGAAACTATATCGAGGGGAACACAGCCGAATTCGGAATAATCATGACGCGACCTGTTGACCGCAGGGAGAATTATGTGAAACGCTGCGTGGGACTGCCAGGGCAGACGCTTCAGATTAAAGACCGCATAGTGTATATCGATGGCGTTCCCAACAAAGAGCCTGACAAGGTGCAATATACCTACCATGTGAAGCTCCTGCAAGGTATTCCCGATGACCTTATGAAAGAGCTGGAGATAAGTATGGAGGATATTATGAGCCTTAACCAGAATGGCGTGATGCCACTTACGGAAAGGGCAGTCAGTGAACTGTCAAAGCGCAAGGACATCGTGGAAAGTATCACAATAAACACGTCAGCTACATACGGTGATCTATACCCATTGAACGCAAATACAAAGTGGACACGCGACAACTACGGTCCGATATGGATTCCGAAGAAAGGTGACTCCATAAAACTCGACCTAAACAACCTGCCTATATACGAGCGACCTATCCGTGTATATGAGGGCAATAAGTTGGAAGTCAAGGACGGGAAGATATTCATCAACGACAAGCAAACCAACTATTACACGTTCAAAATGGACTACTACTGGATGATGGGGGACAACCGCCACAACTCTGCCGACAGCCGCTATTGGGGCTTCGTTCCCGAAGACCATATCGTGGGCAAACCTATCTTCATCTGGTGGTCAAGTGACCCTGATCGTCATGGCTTCGGTGGAATACGCTGGAACAGACTATTCCAGTTCGTGGACAACATCAAGTGAATTAAGAATTAAGAGTTAAGAATTAAGAATTCATTGCGGCTAAAGCCGAATGTACTCAGATTTAAGATTTCTTATTTCTTAGTTTTTCGGAGCAGGCGGGGCAAAGGCCTTTAATCACGTAGTTTATTTCTGAAAGGACAAAGCCCTCCGGGAGGTTGACAACCGGCACATGGATATATTTCAGACAGAAAGTGCGGTGGCAGTTCTCACAATAGAAATGGGTGTGATTATCATCAACGCCACAATCACAGTCATCACTGCACACATTGTATTTCAGTGTTCCGCTCCCATCATCGACAGCATGAATTAATCTATGGAGCAAAAACAGCGACAATGTGCGTGATATGGTGCTCTTGTCAACCGTAGGCAACAGGCGTTCAAGTTGCGGTAGGGACACCGTCTCATCACCCCTATACATATTCCTAAGTATAAGAAGGCGAATAGACGTGGGCTTAATTCCCCGCAATTGCAGTTTTTGGGTGAAAAACTCCTCGTTGTTCATAGTACTGCAAAAATAAGGGAATTTGGCAAGAAAGCAAAATATTTTCCATTGTAATGCAAAAAAACACATTACATCTATATATAAATTCGGCTTCAGCCGCAATGAATTCTTAACTCTTAATTCTTAATTCTTAATTCTAAAAAGGGGATTTGACTATCCCCTTTCATTTTCAGTTCTTACTGAAGAATATCCGCATGGCGTTTAGCACTGCAAGGAGAGCCACACCGACATCGGCGAACACCGCTTCCCACAGGTTGGCTATTCCGAATACACCAAGTGCCATTACCAATATCTTAATGCCTATGGCGAAAATGATATTCTGGTTTACTATGCGGTGTGTCTTCCTGCCTATCTTTATTGCCGTAACCACTTTTGATGGCTGGTCGTTTTGAATAACGATGTCTGCTGTCTCAATAGCCATGTCAGAGCCCAAGCCTCCCATGGCAATGCCCACAAAACTCGTCGCAATTACAGGGGCGTCGTTTATGCCGTCCCCGACAAACGCTAAGTCACGCTCCTCGTTTTTCAGCATTTCCACATGCTTGACCTTCACATCGGGCATGAGGTCGCCATAACCGGCATCTACACCAAGCTCATCGGCGAGTTTTGTTACCAACGCCTGTTTGTCGCCTGAAAGTATCTCAATGTGATTTATTTCGAGCTTGCGCAAATCTTTTATCGCCTGCTTAGCATCGTCCTTGACAGTATCTGCAAGTAAGATGTAACCCACGAATTTCTTGTTCTTCGCACAAGCCACGATTGTTTCCGGCACTTCAGTCAGCTCATCGGGATAGGTGATATACTCCCTGTCAAGCTGGCGCAGTGTTCCGACAAGCCAGTTGTCTTTGCCTACTTTCGCCGACAAGCCATTGCCTGGACGGTCCTTCACATCGGTTACGTCAATGTCCTTGCCTTTTGATCGTGCCACAATAGCCTTTGCGATAGGATGGTTGCTGTTTTTCTCTATCGCAGCGACAGTTTCCAAGAAGTCTGGCTCCCTGCTGTCAACCTTGACTACAGAGAACACTCCCTTTGTGAGCGTTCCCGTCTTGTCGAAAACAACGGTGTCGATATATTTCACGGCATCAAGATAGTTGCTGCCCTTAAATAGAATACCTCTCTTTGATGCCGCACCGATACCGGCGAAATAACTAAGCGGAATACTGATTACCAATGCGCAAGGACAGGATATAACAAGGAAGATAAGACCACGGTAAAACCATTTTGTGAAACTATAATCAAAATGACTGTTCACCTGTGCGAAGAAATATGGGAACACCACGGTGAACACCGCAAGGAAAATCACGGCTGGCGTGTAAACACGGGCAAACTTACGGATGAACAGCTCTGCTTGTGCCTTGCGGCTTGAGGCCTCCTCAACCATATTGAGGATTCTCGCTATGGCACTCTCGCCGGCATTGCGCTTGACACGGAGACGCACCACACTGTCGGTAGCTATCATGCCGGCAAGCACTTCTCCTCCTTTCTCTATCATCTGCGGCACACTCTCGCCCGTCAGGGCTGC
>JAJPZD010000115.1 GCA_021204605.1 Prevotella sp. | reverse complement strand
AACCCGTTATCGTCAGATAGCCGCATTGGTATAACAATGGTATTGCAGAATTATCTAAAGATTCCACGCTGTCGAGCAGTTCTGCCGTAGCCGACTCATTCTGCAGGCCATTAAGGTTATAATCGCTATTCTGTAACATCTTGACAAGGAATGTCGGTGTGCCTGTGCGATACCAGTATTTTCCGAATTTTTTGCTTTCCAAAGTATTCAGCAGACTGAATGGGTTGTACATCCCTGCGGAATTAGGAGCGAAATGATAACCATCGTACAACTTTTCCAATTCCGCACACGCATCCTCGAATGTCATCGAGTTATTTTTTGCAAGTTCTTTTATGGAATCATCAAAATAGGTATGCAGTTCCTTTTTCGATATTCCGCAAATGTCGGCATACCGTTCATCCAATGTAATATCTTTTAAATTGTTGAGGTCGCTGAATACACTCAAATGGCTGAATTTCGACACACCAGTCAGGAATGCGAAACGGATGTATCTGCCTTGCGTTTTCAACACAGAGTAGATTGACTTCAGCGTGGAGCGGAACTGCTCCTGCAGTGCCTCATTGTCTATCGCTGTGAGTATCGGCTTGTCGTACTCGTCAACCAATATCACCACTTGCAGACCTGTTTTCTCGTATGCTTGCTGGACAATTCTCTTGAAACGCATCTCAAACGTCGCCCCTTCTTCTGACGAGCCATAAATTTCCTCCCACTCAAGAAATGTGCTGTTCAAATTCCTTTCCAAATTATCCAATGTGTCGTATTTCCCCGTGTTCAGGTCTAAATACAATACCGGGTATTTCTTCCACTCCGTCTCCAACTGTTCTATCGCAAGACCTTTGAACAGCTCACGCTTGCCTAAAAAATACGCCTCCAACGTGGAAACCAGCAACGATTTCCCGAAACGGCGAGGACGGGAGAGGAAATAGAATTTCCCCGTTGACGTAAGCTCATACATCCGAGCCGTCTTGTCAACGTAAACACATCCCTCTTCTCGCAAATCCTCGAAATTCTGTATTCCTATCGGATATAACATGGTGCAATACGCCGTTGGCGCAAAATAAGAAATAAAAAAAGAAAAAATAAGAAAGTTCCGATTGAGCGAGAGCAGAGTAAAGCGCGCTTTAACTCTGCCGAGCGTGAGGAACTTCATCAAAGATAAATAAGAGTTCAATGTCCCTTGAGACATTGCCTGAGAGGTTGCCACTTAGGGCAGTTATCATCTTCTCGCTGAAATTTTGTCAAAAATACAAATATTTTTCAACAACTGAAACTATTTCTTCATTTTTCATTCATCATTTTTCATTTTCATTCTCCCTTACGGTAACATCCGTTCTTCCTGGGGCAGTCTTGTTTATCGCCTTCTGAGTAACTATGCTCTCCCCCTAATGGGGGCCGGGGTGGGGCTGTAGTTGGTAGGTGTAATCGGCGGGAACATCAGATTTCCGCGACTTAGGAAATCTCTGTGCCTTTTCTTTCAATTTTTTCAGCTTGCGAAAATTGAGTAATTAAAATGAGATTTGTAAATGTAACAATAATAAAAGACAAAATCAAAGTAAATCTTGGTTTTATTCGCTGTTGTGAATAGGCTTGTTAATTATCTGTTTTATTTCTCTTGCTATGACCTTGCTGTATTCAGTTGTCCCAAGGCTGTTGAGATGATTTATATCTGAAAAATATTCAAATCTGTTGTTGAATGAACTGTCGGTATAATGGTTTAATATTGGAACATTATATTTCTCGGTTAGAGTTTTCACTGGTTTAAGCACACTGTCATCCTTATTCCCATAGAGAGGAGACACCGTAAATATAAGTTGAGTTTTACCTTTACAGTCATTGATTAACTTTTCAAGATAATAAAGTCGCAAGCTGTCATAATAGAATATTTCTTTTTCTTGTGATTGTTCTGAATTTGGATACATTTGCTTGTTCAAAGTTCTATGACCTTTCTTGAAACTGAGAATAGGATGAATATTATCCAGCAACAGTTCAGGAAAGAAATTATTAAATCTATACATTTTTGAAATCATCTTGTAACGTTCGTTTTTACTAACACTCCAGAAAATCGAATCAATGCCCTGTCTTTCATAGAAAAAAGGCAAATTATTTAAACTGGAGTAGTTATCATTGAGTTTCAAATCTAAATGAGGCATTATGTCATAAACCACTAATCTTGGATGATAACGTTGCAGTATCATTTTTAGAAATCCGTAAGCACAGATGATACCACTTGACTCGAAACCACAATTATAAGTAGAAAAGCATAAAGAATCTTGTATAATTTGCGGGTCATAATGATAAAAAGCCCGTGAAGAACCAAAAACGAGAATTTCTTCATTGATATTATTTGCTATGTAGTATTTGCGTTTGGTATTGCCTCCCTTTGCGCTTTCCACGAGTTTGTCACCAATAAGGCCTACGGCAAAGTCACAGACTATCATAATCATGACATATATTCCGAGACGTATAAAAAATCTTTTCATAGCTATCAAAAACTTAAATAAATAAAATAGCTGCTGTCAAAGACACCTGCCAACAAGATTAACATACCAATTAAAATATACGTGAGCCACCTTATAATAGCAATCTTATTATTCAAAAGAGAGAATTTTGAAGGAGCAAACTCCTGAAAAAATTCCGAAACAGCAACTATTGTAATCGATATTATCATGAAAAATAAATTGTTTATTCCTATTGACAACATTTTTTCCGGTCGCTTGAGAATAAGCAAATTGATTCCTGCTGCTACGATAGCTATGGCAAATACAACAACCGTTATCAGAATTTTCGCATTACACTCGCCTTTCATCTTGGATTTTTGTAATTTAGCTGTCTTTTGAAGACAATAGGATATTGCCATCAACACAAACAACATCAGCAAGAAAAACAAGAAATGGTATCCGAAAGATATATCTCCCGGCAGCATGAGGATTTTTGCGATAAAACCTACACCATCATATATGTTGGGCGTTCTGAATATTGTCCATAAAAAGTTAATGATAATAAATGTAATAAATATTCGTCCCATTTTCAGTAATGTTCTGCAGTTTTTACATTGTTGTATTCCAAGAACTTTCTCAATTACCTGCACCACACCATGAAGAGCACCCCATACAATGAACGTCCAGTTGGCACCGTGCCATATACCGCTTACAAGGAATGTTATAATGATATTCAGATAGTTGCGGGCCTTGCTGCAACGGCTACCTCCTAAAGGAATATAAACATAATCTTTCAGCCATAATGATAAGGAGATATGCCAACGATGCCAGAAATCGGTCACGGAAATAGAAAAATAAGGACGGTTGAAATTGTTGACCAACTCAAAGCCCATAAGTTTGCCGACACCGACCGCCATTAACGAATAACCGGCGAAATCCCCGTAAATCTGAAACGAATATGCGATACTCCCCGCAATACACCATACCCAAGGGAGGTTTTGCCAAAAATCAAAGACTTTATCCACGAATACCCCGAATCTATCCGCCAATACAACTTTCAAGAACATCCCCCATAACAGGAATTTCAGTCCTTCAACAGCCTGATTATAGTTGAACTGTCTATTTGCTTTTATTTGAGGAAGAAGATCCTTTGCCTTGCTTATAGGTCCTGATAGTATTTGAGGGAAGAAAGATACAAACAGCATATAATCCCACCAATTTCTCTCAGCCTCTATCCGTCGGTAATAGACATCAAAGAGATAACCAACCGCTTGAAAAGTAAAGAAAGAGATACCGATGGGAATTGCCCAATTCAGACCAGGCATACCAGTAGCTATGCCAACACAAGCCAACAAACTGCTGACTGTATCATTAAAGAAATTATAGTATTTGAAAACTATTAATGGAATAAGAGTAAGCGAGGCGCAGATAATTATCAGATACTTACTCTTGCCGTATGCTTTGTTTTTGCTGATCAGCAATGCCGACAGATAGGTTACGGCAGTTATACATAGCAGGACAAGGGCGTATGCTGGTTTCCACTGCATATAAAGACCGTAGGAAATGAGTATTAGTAATAGATTTTTACCACCCCACAATGGGTTTTTGACGGTTTTTAATCCAATGCAGGTTTTATAAGCAATAATAAAACAGGAAA
>JAJPZD010000072.1 GCA_021204605.1 Prevotella sp. | reverse complement strand
CTCTTAACTCTTAACTCTTAACTCTTAACTCTTAACTCTTAACTTGCGAAGCATTGTTTTTAATTTTTAATTTTTAACTTTCCCCTCAAAACATCTGCTTGACTCTTTCTTATGCAAAGTTTTATCTCGCACGTGTTCCCGAATTCCTGTGATAAGATTTTAGGTTTCATTTCCTTGACCACCTTCATCACATCGTTCATACTTTCGTAAGGGAACTTGTGCGTGATAATTTCCTCCACCTGCCGCACGATGATTTCCGAATTTGCTATCGCCGCCGCCGCCGCCGTGCGGTATGCCACGATAAGGCCGCTCGTTCCGAGGTTCACGCCCCCATAATACCGCACCACAACGATAAGGATATCAGTCAGTTCATTACTGTTTATCTGGCCTAATATCGGTTTCCCCGCCGTACTGCTCGGCTCACCGTCGTCGTTAGCCCTAAACACCTCGCGTTTCGCACCGAGCATATAAGCATAGCACACATGGCGGGCATCGTAGTATTCCTTGCGGTAGTGGGCAAGCAGATCCTTTATTTCGTCCTCCGTCTCCACATGGTGTGAAAACGCGAGGAACTTACTCTTTTTTTCAGAATAAGTTCCCTCACCTTTATCCGTTATCGTCTTATACTCGTCAGTCTGCATTAGACAGTTTGTGTATAATCAGACCAGAGCGTAACTTCGGTTCAAACCAAGTCGCCTTCGGCGGCATTATCTTACCACTGTCAGCGATGTTCATTATCTGTTGCATCGTTACAGGATAGAGGGCCAATGCCATGCGCATCTCTCCACTGTCAACCCGGCGCTTCAACTCCTGCAATCCTCTAAGACCGCCAACAAAGTCAATGCGCTTGTCCGAACGTAAGTCTTTAATACCCAAAATCTCATCGAGGATAAGCCGACTGGAAATATCAACGTCAAGAACGTGTATCGGGTCGTTGGCATCGAATGTTCCTGCCTTTGCCGTAAGACAATACCATTTGCCGTCAAGATACAGTGAGAACTGGTGCAACTGCTGTGGCTTGTACATCTCAGTACCTTTCTCAACCACATCAAAATTCTTGCTCAATGCGGCGAGGAATTGCTCGGAAGTCAGTCCGTTAAGATCCTTCACTACCCTATTGTAATCCAAAATGGTGAGTTGGGATGCCTGGAAACAAACTGCCATGAAATAGTTGTACTCCTCGTTTCCCTTATGGTTAGGATTTTGCTTTGCCTTCTCAGCGCCTACAAGGGCTGCGGCCGCTGAGCGGTGATGGCCGTCGGCAATATACAACGACGGCATCTTAGCGAACTCAGCCGTTACAGTTGCTATGTCGCTGTCATCTGCGACAATCCAGAACTGATGGCGGAAACCGTCGATAGGAGCGATGAAATCGTATTCCGGCACTGTCTTTGCATAGCGCATTATGAGTGCGTCGAGGACGGCATTGTCGGGATAAGCGAAGAACACGGGTTCTATATTGGCATCATTCACGCGCACGTGCTTCATGCGGTCCTCCTCCTTATCGCGGCGTGTAAGCTCATGCTTTTTGATAGAACCGTTCATGTAATCATCGACGTATGCGCAAACCACGAGCCCATACTGCGTCTTGCCGTTCATCGTCTGTGCGTAGATGTAGTACTGCTCCTTGTCGTCCTGCACAAGCCAGCCCTTCTCCTGGAACATCTTGAAGTTCTCGGCCGCCTTCTCATATACTCTCGGATCGTATTCGCTCGTTCCGGGCTCGAAATTTATCTCCGGCTTGATGATACGGTAAAGACTTTTCTCGTTATCACCAGCCTCTGCACGGGCCTCCTCAGAATCAAGCACGTCATACGGTCTTGATTCCACCTCCTCAACATACTGTTTCGGTGGCCTGATACCTTTAAACGGTTTTATTGTTGCCATATATATTGTAAATTTATTTGTTTACCTGGAACTTTGTGCAGCCATCCTTGAAGTAAGCGTTGATTTGCTGTGCCGCGGCGATACCGGCATTGATGTTCGCCTCCGCCGTCTGAGCACCCATCTTCTTAGGAGTACTGAAATAACGTCCCTCTAACTTGGCGAAGTCAGCATCTGCATCCGGTTTGATGTCGGTGATGTATTTGATGTCGTCGCGGTCTGCCATGAGTTTCAGAAGTCCAGCCTCGTCAATCACCTCCTTGCGGGCTGTGTTGATAACGATACCCCCTTTCTTCATCGTGTTCACCAAATCATAGTTGATGCTCTGCTTTGTCTCCGGTGTTGCCGGGATATGCAGCGATACGATGTCACAGCTTTTGAACAGCTCATCCTGTGAGTCAACAGCCTTAACGCCGTCTTTCTCTATCACCTCTTTCGGGCAGTAAGCGTCGAAAGCACATATTTCCATACCGAAGCCTTTTGCCACACGCGCCACGTTGCGACCTACATTGCCGTAAGCGAGAATACCGAGCTTCTTGCCTTTCAACTCTGTTCCTGCCTTGCCGTTGTAGAAATTACGTACCGTGAACACCAAAAGTCCGAATACGAGTTCTGCCACAGCATTGGAGTTCTGACCAGGGGTGTTTTCCACTATCACGCCCTTTTCCTTTGCGTATGCGGTGTCAATACTGTCATATCCAGCTCCTGCACGTACTACAATCTTCAGGTTCTTTGCCGCATCAAGAACAGCCGGGGTAATCTTGTCTGAACGGACAATCATTGCGTCTGCGTCCTTAACGGCGTCAAGCAGTTGTGCCACGTCGGTGTATTTCTCCAACAACACGAGTTCGTTACCCATTCCTTCTATCTCTTTCCTGATACCCTCAACAGCTACGGGAGCAAAAGGTTTCTCAGTCGCTACAAGTACTTTCATATCTCTTTTCCTTTCTATCAGTTTAAAATGTTTAAATTTAGAAAAAGGTACATCTGTCTCCGGTCAACATCATAATGCGGCCATGCCAACGATATACCTTTTCGGGTGCTTCAACGCACCAATAGTAAGCACTGTTATCTCAATTAATGCTGTGCCTCAAAATCTTTCATGCACTTAACAAGAGCCTGAACACCCTCTACTGTCTGGGCGTTGTAGCAGCTTGCGCGGAAACCGCCCACAGAGCGATGCCCCTTGATACCTACCATACCGTTAGCCGTAGCATACTCGAAGAACGGCTTCTCAAGGTCAGCATACTCCTCGTTCATCACAAAGCAGATATTCATAACCGACCTGTCTTCGGTTGCCACTGTGCCGTGAAACAGCTTGTTTCTGTCAATCTCTGAATAGAGGATGTCAGCACGCTCACGGGCACGCTTGTCGGTTGCCTCCAAACCGCCGTTTTTCTTTATCCAGCGCAGGTTTTCAAGTGCGCAGTAGATAGGCACCACCGGCGGAGTGTTGAACATAGAGCCTTTGTCAACATGTGTGCGGTAGTCGAGCATGGTAGGTATCTGGCGTGATACCTTGCCGAGAGCGTCGTTCTTGATGATAACCACAGTTACGCCTGCCATAGAGAGGTTTTTCTGCGCACCCGCATAGATACAGTTGTATTTTGACACGTCAACAGGACGACTGAAAATATCAGACGACATGTCGGCAATCATTGGTACCGGTACGTCCAGGTCCTTGCGGATTTCCGTACCGTAAATGGTGTTGTTTGTAGTGATATGCAAATAGTCAACGTCTGCAGGGCACGTCCAGCCTTTCGGGATGTATGTGTAGTTGGCATCGGCGGAAGAAGCCACCTCGACCACCTCGCCAAAGAGTTTTGCCTCCTTGAGGGCTTTCTTTGCCCACGTACCTGTGTTCAGGTAAGCTGCTTTCTTCTCAAGGAAATTATAGGGAACCATGCAAAACTCAAGTGATGCGCCGCCTCCAAGGAAAATAACGGAATAGTCTTTCGGCATGTCGAGAAGTTCTTTAATAAGAGCCTCTGCCTCATCCACTACCGGCTGGAAATCTTTTGCCCTGTGGCTGATTTCCGCCAAAGAAAGTCCACTGCCATTAAAGTCAAGGATCTGCTTGGCTGTATTCTCAATGACCTCACGGGGAAGCATTGAGGGACCTGCATTAAAGTTGTATTTCTTCATCTTTTTTGTTGTTAAAATTACAATTTCGTTTTTAATTTTACTTATTTTCTGCGAAGTTACTCTATTTATTTG
>JAJPZD010000297.1 GCA_021204605.1 Prevotella sp. | reverse complement strand
CAGCCTTGAGAGTTTTATTAAATCCTGTAGTGAATGAGAGAAATTAAAAGCGGCAGTCAATTCCGCAAAGACTTGAAGCGGTACAGAAACGAAACGGCAAAGTTGGAAAAGCTTTATGACATTGTGGGATATTTGGAACGTTGCGAGGATATACCCAAAGAGTTCAGGCCGCATATGCTTACAGGAGATTATGCGGGACTTATGGAATGCCATGTGGAGAACGATTTTCTTTTGATATGGGTTGATGATGAAGTTGTAAAGTTGGTCAGGCTTGGCAGTCATTCGGAACTGTTCGGGAAGAAAAAGAGACGGTAGAAGATTTTCTTTATTGTGTACATTCAACATAGAAGTCCAACATTTTCACAGTTATGACCATTATTTTCCTCTTTTGACGAGATTGATGTCGGAGAAAATGTCGGAGATGAAAATAATTGAAAATCAGTTGATTATAAAAATATTGTAAACTTAAAAATGTTGAGGCCCGATTGGTTTCTAATTGTGGCGAATTCGCCATAATTAGAAACGGGATTGTAAACTTTCTCCCAAATGCCGATAATTTCAAGTGTATTCAATCCTCAAATTTTTCATTCTCAAACACATCTGGTATAACCAACTCGTCATCTCCATTGTCATGGGTGGCTTTTTGTTTTTATTGCACTTTAAATTTTTCTTAAAAAGTAAGGATATTATGATAATCTAAAAAATATTATTATATTTGCAAAATAAATTGCAGTTTGAACTCCTGCAATAAAGCGGTTGCTGTTATTATCAAAAAGCAGTAATAAAACTAAATCGAGAATAATTAAAAACTAAAATATTAATTCAAACAAATAAAACCAATGCAATCATGAAAAAGGGAGTCATTTTATTTTTAACCTTGTGTGCTGTTCTTCCAACGATAGCACAAACAAAGTTGGACACGTTGTATTATGACAAGAACTGGAAAAATATTACAACAAAAGCTTTTGCCACATACTATAGAGTGATGGAAAAGACATCTGATACGACAAGCAGTAAGCCGTACAGAGGATATTATTTTACAGGAGAATTGCAAGCTGATGGCAACTATATCACTATTGACAAAGATGATGATGCAAATTCTGTTTTTGACGGAGACTATGAGCTTTTTTACAAATCGGGAAAGCCATCCGAAAAGGGGTCTTGGAAGAATGGAAAGCATGAAGGAGAATTTACAACATATAATGAGGATGGATTAATCATAAAACATCTGTATTATTCTGATGGAGAATTGGACGGTGTTTGTTCTGAATTTAATGAGGACGGCACGACATGTGTACAGACTGAATACAGCAACGGACAGCCTCGTTACGACTATTATGTAATGTCAAATAAAAATGGGTTGTGCAGCAAGGTAAGTTTTTCTGATGGAAAGCCTATATATGAAAATCCATCTCCAAGTGATATGCAATTGGAATATATAAACGATTTACCTTGGGAGATTATTGACAAAAATGGAATAAGTGTAGGGTTGACATATTTTAGAGATCCATCGTTTGGATTTACAGGTGGTTATAAGGCATCGCTAATTATTGTAAATAACTCCATGTTCCCGATAAATATCGGTTCTGACAATGTGTCTATCAATTATTCGAGTAATAAAGGTAAAGATATGACGTTAAGAGTCCGTTCTTTTTCCGAATTCTCACAGAGTGTACAATCATCTAATGCTTGGGCAAAGACTTTTGCTGGTATAGGCGAGTATATGTTGACAAAGAATGCTGGCAATTCGGTTTCCCAAACAACCACAACATACGCTGGTACAACAGGGTCTGGAAGAAACTATTCTGGAGCTGCGACATCTGTTACCACATCGTATGATGCTGCTGCCGCTTATCAGGCACGGATAACGGCAAGCAATCGTATAGCTGCATACGGTGAGGCTCTTGATGCTGATAGGAAAATAAGAGAGGAGGGATACCTCAAGAGAACAACGCTTCATCCAGGAGAGACAATTGTAGGATACGTTATTGGAACTAAAAAAAGTGGGTGGGCATATGGAACATATATCATTGACATAGAAATTAATGGAGTAACTTATACATATAACTGGGAAATAAAGAAGGATTTGAAATGCTATCCTCTTACAGAATGATAACAGGAATTCAGAATAAATCAAAAAACTATCAAAAACTGCGACAGGTTGTTGCAGAATTGAGAAATATGAATATTTTAACGTGAGTTCGATGAAATAACTCACGTTATTTTAATAGTTTGCGTTCATTATTGCCACTCTCCAATATACCCATTTGATGAATCGCTATTTGATTGAGCTTGATAAGCCGTTCCCCCTGTGGAATACCTTGATCGATGAATACCGCATTCAGGTTTTCCATATTCGACAGGCAAATAAGCTCGTTGATTGTGGCATAGTCCCGGATATTTCCTTTCAGGTCGGGATGTTGTTCACGCCACATCTTTGCCGTCATACCGAACATGGCAACATTCAGCATATCAGCTTCATCAGCATAGATAATACTGGCTTGTTTGGCTGTAACCTCTGCAGGGATAAGGTTTTGTTTTATAGCATCGGTATGTATGTGGTAGTTGATTTTCGACAATTCCCGTTTGGCTGACCAACCGAGTAACTTTTGTTCCTCGTTCTTCAGTCGTTGGAACTCCTTGACTATATAAATCTTAAATTCGGGACTTATCCACATGGCAAACTCAAACGCAATATCCTTATGCGCATACGTTCCGCCGTACCGTCCAGCTTTAGCTTGTAGACTTATGGCATTGGTACGAGCTACAAACTCTTTCACGCTAATCTTAAAACTGTTGAGCCCCGATAGGTTTCTAATTGTGGCGAATTCGCCATAATTAAAAACGGGATTGTAAACTTTCTCCCAGATGCCGATAAATTCAAGTGTATTCCGGTTGCGCAGCCAATCCGTGATAAAGAAATCCCCGTCTTTGGCACGCAACATATCTGTCAAACAGATATAGTCCTCGTTATTGACTTTAACAACGTTTATCTCGGTATCTTTTACTGTAATCTTTGCCATTCTATTGATGTTTCTTTGGGTTTCAGTTGCAAAGATAGTTACAATTCGTTGAATTATATCCTTTTGGAAGAACTATTCACGGCTGAAATTTGTTTCGTGCAACAAATACGCTACAAAATAACGTTAAAACACCGCCTCTATATATCTCCATTGACAAAATCAGAAAAAACAATAAATATCTAATGTCCCAAGAAAAAATGGAAAGTCCCAAGAAAATGAAATTTTATCGGAAACAATTAAAGATTTATTTTGAAGTTATCTGTAAAGCCCTCTGGACTGTATAATTTCAGCAACGGATGGGGGTACAAGGTTGCTGATAGGTTTATTTTGGGATATAAGTTGGCGTATTTGGGTGCTGCTGATGTTGATTAATCCTGTGTCGATTAATTTTACGTTTGAGGGTAGGGATGAGATGTCGATTGTGGAGCCAGTGCGGGGATAAATTATTATGGGATAGTTGTTGAGGATTTCCTCGTAATGATACCACTTTGGGAAAATCTGCCAGTTGTCTGCACCCATTAAAAGGGTAAATTCTTTGTCAGGATTTTCTGATTTCAATGCCTGTAATGTATGCCAGGTGTATGAGGGTTTAGGCAGTCGGAACTCAATGTCGCAGGCGGATAGTTTTGGTTCGTTTTGGAGAGCCGTGCGCACCATTTCCAGTCGAGTGTCATCGTCAAGCAAGTCTTGACGATGTTTCAGGGGATTTTGAGGAGATACCACAAACCATATCTCGTCAAGTTTTGCAAGCGAAAGCAAGCGACTTGCGAGAGAGATATGACCGTTGTGAATGGGATTGAAAGAACCTCCGAAAATACCTATGGGCATGAGATAACAGATGAAATCGGGAAAGAAATATTGTGCTTATTCTATTTCCAAGAAATTCTTGACTATCGAAAGAGCCTCCTGTTGTGCCCTTTCAAGAATGTCGTTGATGACAATTTTATCGAATTTCGGTGCAAATGTCAGTTCGAAAGAAGCCCTTGCAATACGGTCGTTTATCACGTCAGGTGCATCTGTTGCCCTTTTTACCAGTCTGTTACGTAGTTCCTCAATTGAAGGCGGTTGGATAAAAATACTTAAAGCCTTGTCGCCATA
>JAJPZD010000030.1 GCA_021204605.1 Prevotella sp. | reverse complement strand
TATCAAAGCCTTTCATCTCTGACATCCGCCTCAACTACGAGAAATATTTCTATGGGCATGACGGTATTGCCAAAACATCAGAGCGTGACAAGATTGTCATTGAGGTTATGACAAGATTCTGATATAAACAGTCCTTTCGTAATTTCATGCATCCTGATGCTGCTTGAGCCAAATAAAAATCCCTGCTTCGCCATGAAACAGGGATTTTTCTTTATAAAAGTTTTTTAATTATTCCTCTACCGGTGCTTCAGCTTCTTCTGCTGTCTCAACAGTTTCTTCTGCCTTTGGAGCTTCCTCAACTGCAACTTCCTCTGCTTTCGGTGCTTCCTCTGCTGGTGCCGGTGTAGCATTCTCAGCAACAACCTTTACAGGTATCTCCACTGTTACTTCCTTGTGCAGATGTACGTGTGCTACATAGTCGCCAAGTGCCTTCGCATCGTGCATGGTGATAATCTTGCGATCGATGTCGAAGCCTTTCTTCTGAAGTTCTGCTGCTATCATTGCTGCATTCACTGAACCGTAGGTTACGCCATTGGCACTTACCTTCATCTCTATTACCAAAGAAACGTCATTCAATGTCTGTGCCTTCTTGTCGGCGGCTTCCTTTATTGCAGCGAGCTTACGTGCCTGCTGCCTCAAGTTCTCTGCCAACACCTTCTTTGCTGAAGGGGTTGCCATGATAGCCTTTCCTTTCGGGAGAAGATAGTTGCGTCCATAACCTGCCTTCACGTTAACGATATCGTTCTTATAACCTAAGCCGATAATGTCTTCTTTAAGTATTATTTCCATATCCTATCCTCCTTATTTCATCAAGTCTGTTACGTATGGAAGCAATGCCAACTGGCGCGCACGCTTGATGGCCGTTGCAACTCGACGCTGATACTTAAGTGATGTTCCCGTAATCCTGCGTGGCAGTATCTTTCCCTGCTCATTCAGGAATTTCTTCAAGAACTCAGGGTCTTTATAGTCGATATACTTAATACCGCTTTTCTTGAAACGGCAATACTTTTTCTTCTTCGTGTCAACCGAAGGTGGGGTCAAATACCTGATTTCAGATTCCTGTGCCATGATTAAGCCTCCTCTTCTTTTTTAGCTAATTTGTTTCTTCTCTTCTCAGCATACTGGATAGCATACTTGTCGAGTTTGACTGTTAAAAATCGGATTACCTTCTCATCGCGACGGTAACCAGTCTCAAGAATTTTGATTACTTCTGGCTCTGCCTTGAATTCCACAAGACAGTAAAAGCCTGTGGACTTCTTTTGAATGGCGTAAGCCATCTTCTTCAATCCCCAGATCTCCTCATTCAGAATTTCAGCCCCTCTGTCGGTAAGCACTTTCTTGAATTTAGCGACCGTTTCCTTCATCTGGTCTTCAGACAAAACGGGAGTTAAAATGAAAACGGTTTCGTATTGATTCATACTACTAAAAATAATTAATTTGTTAATTGTTTTGCTAAATGCGGTGCAAAGGTAATGTTTTTAATTTGTAATTAGCGCTTTCAAAACAATATTTTTCTTATCACAACCAAATTTTTTACGCTTATACAATGAAATAATCTCTTTTCTGCTTAATTTTGCCGGCAAATATGGATAATCAAGACCGCCAAAGATGAAAATTTCCAAAAAATTACGTGTCAGAAGCAATATAATCAAAGCGAGGATAATCGGTTTGCCGCTTGTTTACCTCGGTGCGGTTGCCCTTATCGTATCTGTCCTGACTGGTTTTACAAAGAATACCCTTCTGATTATTTCTGCTTTGATAATCATCGTGGGCGTTGTCTTGCACATCTTCGCGCTCAAACGTGAAAGCAAATACTAAGAGCCTGTCTGTGTGGCACAAACAGGCTCCAAACAATTATAAGCGATTAAATTGTTTATTCGTTCTCAGGGGTAATCAGCTTATATCCCTTCCCGTGTATGTTGATAATCTCAATCTGGTCATCATCCCTCAAGTGCTTGCGCAACTTCGTGATGTAAACATCCATTGAACGGGCGTTGAAATAATTGTCATCTATCCATATCGTCTTCAATGCGAAATCGCGCTGCAAAATCTCATTCGCATGTGAGCAAAGCAGTGCCAACAGCTCGTTCTCCTTCGTGGTCAGCTTCGTCTGCTTGTCGTCAATGGTAAGCAACTGTTTCTGAGTATCGAAAGTGAAACGGCCAATACGGTAAACCGTGTTCTCCTTGCTCTTCTTTCCCCTTACCCTGCGCAATATCGCCTCTATACGGAATACTAATTCCTCCATTGAGAACGGCTTTGTAATGTAGTCGTCTGCTCCGAGCTTGAATCCATCCAGGATATCTTCTTTCAATGTCTTTGCAGTCAGGAATATAATCGGTATCTCGGCATTGGCCTGCCGGATCTCCTGTGCCAAAGTGAACCCGTCTTTCTTGGGCATCATCACGTCAAGCACACAGATGTCAAACTTGCTCTTCAAAAAAGCCCGGTAACCAACCTCTCCGTCGGGGCAGAGTTCTGCACTATATCCTTTGGCCTGCAAATACTCGCGGAGGAGCATACCTAAATTCTCGTCGTCCTCGCATAATAAGATTTTCAATTTCTCATCCATAGCTTCTTATTTTTTAATTATTGGTAATATTATTGTGAATGTTGTTCCTACTCCCTCCTTGCTCTCTACGTGTATCTCGCCCTTATGCAGCTCCACAATTTTCTTCACGTAGGCAAGGCCTAAGCCAAACCCTTTCACGTCGTGCACGTTGCCTGTATGCACACGGTAGAATTTCTCGAAAATCTTCTTCAGATTGTCTTTTTTTATTCCTATGCCGTTGTCCTCTATCGACAGGCATAGAGTCTCCTTCTCGTTCCACGTCTTCAGGAGCAACTCTACACCTCTGTCAGGATCACGGTACTTTACCGCGTTGTCGAGTATGTTGAATAACACATTAGTGAAGTGCACCTCGTCAACGTATATTTCTGGTTCTGTAGCCTGCAGATCGGTTGTGATGTGCCCACCGGTATGCTCTACACGAAGCGTGAATGTCTTTGACACAGTCTCCACAAGTTCGTTCAAGTCAAGCTCCTTCTTCTTGAATATCGCCTTTTTTTTGTCGAACATCGACATCTGCAACACTTTCTCCACCAAGAACCGCAATCGTTTCGACTCGTCGTTGATCACCCCGCCAAGATGCTTCATCATCACGGGGCTCTTGGTTACCGCCTCATCGTTGAGCATCTGAGCAGCAAGAGATATACTGCTGATCGGAGTTTTCAACTCGTGCGTCATGTTGTTGATGAAATCGTTCTTTATTTCTGTATATCGCTTTTGACGGAATATCACCATTATCGTGAAGATGAACGTCACAAGCAGCACTATCGTGAACGATATCGATGGTATCACGAACCTCACGCTGCTGAATATGTAACTGTTCATATCCGGGAAATGTATCCTCACAACACCCACCTTGTTCGTAGCGTCATTCTTGAACAGTGCCTGAGTATAAGTGTATTCCTCGCCCTCCTCTGTGTAGTCCGGGCACCTATAAACTTCACGACCATCCTGAGCCGATACTGTGAAATGGTATGGAATGTCTATGCCGTTGTTCATCAACTCGGTTTTCAAATCCTGGTCAAGCATCTTGAAATTTATACGTTCTTTCAATGGCTTGTCCGATGCCGTGTATAATATACTGTAAACCACCTCGTCGAGCAACGCTTTCTGATACACATAGCGGTTTTTTATTATCTCTTGCATCGACTTAGTCGCCTCTGATATGGAGTTCTTATCGCTCTTCAATATCATCGCCTTCGGCATCGTTGACGGTTTCGTCGTTATCGTCTTCAACTCAAACGATGAATATACAGTACCATCATTCCCGGCTACTGAATATTGATGCGACTGCTGTATAGTGCCATCCGGAGTCCCCGTGACCGTTCCTACTGAATCCTGCTTGTATGCACGCCTCTCCGTCTCATTCACATCCTTCTCAAGATACCTCAACGTCTCATTGAGCTCCAAATTGCGCGACGCCTGGTATAACGCCGTCGTAACCGACTCGTCAAACTGCTCCTTCTTCATCTGCACCATTGCCTGGATGTATTTCACCTGCAAATAGAGCAACACTATGAACGACAGCCCCATCACTATTGATATTATCCAAATCGTC
>JAJPZD010000185.1 GCA_021204605.1 Prevotella sp. | reverse complement strand
AGCAGACAGGATTAGGAGTGGTATTGTTGGTTGATGATTTTGACAAGCCGATGTTGTGTGCGGTAAACAACAGGGAATTGTGCATGTCTTTCAACAGATCGTTAAAGACACTTTATTCCCTTACGAAGACGTTGGGCTACTGTATCCATTTCAGTTGTATGGCGGGCTTAACAGAGTTCAGTAATCTGAGCGTTTTCAGTGATTTCAACAATTTCAGAAACATATCGTTGCATTGGCGGCATGCCGATCTCTGCGGTATAACTGAAGAAGAGTTGCACAAGTATTTTGACGATCCGATAAGGGAGCTTGTCGAAGAAAAGAAAATGACATTTGATGAGACGTGTGCGAGATTAAAAGAGATGTACGGTGGTTATCATTTCTCTGAAAAATCCGAGGCGGTGTACAATCCGTTCAGTGTGATGAGCGCATTGAAGAACAAAGAATTTGGAGAATACTGGTTTGAGGCTGGCACACCTCAATTTCTCGTTGACTTGATAAAGAGCAACGATTATGACTTGAAAGACTTGGGTGATAAGATGTCGGACTATTATATATTATGTGGAGCGGACAGTGAATACATTCCTCTTGAGAGTATGCTATACCAGAGCGGTTATTATACGATAAAGGATTTTGATGAAGAATTTGGGATGTACACTCTTGGTTTTCCGAATCGGGAGGTAGAGAATGCATTCAAAGAATGTCTGGTAAAGTATTTTCCGCAAGAAGGTGTGAGAAGTCGTAGATGATTTCATGCAATAGAGGGGAAATGGAAGGAAAGAAGGAGAAATTGTCGGATGTGGGGGATTTTATCTCCGAATATTGCTCTCACATGATTGGATGTGGCGTGCATACGTCGCGTGTAATACGTTGTGCCAAGCGGATTGCGGAAGGGTTTGGGTATGAGGTCAAGATGAGCGCATTCCAGAGAATCATTATTATGACCATGTTGGACAAGGAGACACACGAGCATTATAATGATGTGATTGATATAACGACACTTCCTATCAGTTTTGAGCATAACGCCAGGCTAAGTGCGCTAAGTTGGGAGATGTATGACAAGCACCTATCGCTTGAAACGCTGTGGAGGAAATACCGTCACATTATCAGCAGGCCTACTATCCATCCGTTGTTTGTATTGCTGATGGTGGGCTTTGCCAATGCAGCCTTCTGTCGATTGTTCGGTGGCGACTGGTTGTCTATGGCTGTTGTTTTCTCAGCCACGGTATGCGGTTTTTTCCTCAAGCAGCAGATGTTGGCGGCAGGTATCAGTCAGTATCTGTCGTTCATCGTTTCCGCTTTTGTGGCATCACTTTGTGCCTCCACGTCATTGATATTCAATACCACATCAGATATAGCCCTTGCGACCAGTGTGCTTTATCTTATTCCCGGTGTTCCCATTATAAACGGCATGATAGACATTGTTGAAGGTCATGTGCTTAACGGTATCACCCGATTGATACAAGCACTGCTATTGATAATATGCGTAGCCGCAGGCCTGTCGTTCACCTTGTTGTTGGTTAAAAACAGTTTGATATGATTGCAACAGATATATTAGGCGATGCATTTTTCGCTGCATTGGCAGCAGTGGGGTTCGGAGCGATATCCGACCCTCCGTTGCGTGCATTCCGTTATATCATTATATTGGCGGCAGTAGGGCATGCGGCACGTTTCTGCTTGATGAACTATGCTGGTGTGGAAATATCCACAGGTTCACTTGTGGCAGCGCTGATTATTGGTTTCGGCAGTCTGTGGCTTGGGAAATTGGCGCATACCCCGATAACTGTGCTTTACATACCATCGGTGTTGCCCATGGTGCCTGGGAAATTTGCTTACAATATTATCTTTTCTCAAATAATGTACCTGCAGAATATGGGCGACAAGGTGGAGCGTGCCAAATATATGGATATGTTCTTCTCCAACACAATGGTTACATGCACTGTGGTGTTCATGCTTGTAGTAGGGTGTGTGTTGCCGATGCTGTTTTTTCCGAAACGCGTATATTCATTAACCAGACGAACACATTAGGTCAGTGGAGATTTTCTGGAAAACCATAGGGCTGTACAATTCTGCGACTTGGATAATGCAAATCGGAATTATCTTGGCAGGCATCATTCTCACCGTCTTGCTATACCGTAAGTCAAGGCGTTGGAACGTCATAGGTATGAAAATCTATCTGATTGTGCTGTACCTATGGATTGCTATTGCCTATTATTCTATCTATTGTGCGGAGCGGAGCTATAATAATGTCATGGCAATATTCTGGGGAGTGCTTGCCGCTTCGTGGCTGTGGGATTTAATCGCCGGTTACACCACATTTGAGAGCAACCAAAAGCACACTAAATTGTCGTGGGTATTACTGATATTGCCATTCGTGTATCCTATAATATCATTGTTGCGTGGGATGAGTTTTCCTGAAATGACATCACCCGTAATGCCCTGTTCGGTAGTGGTTTTCACAATCGGGCTGATGCTTATGTTCTCACGCAAAGTAAACCTGTTTATTGTGTTGATGCTTTGCCATTGGTCGGTTATCGGAATTTCAAAAACATTCTATTTCAACATACCCGAAGACTACCTGCTCACATGTGCGACAATTCCAGCCGTGTATATATTTCTGAAAGAGCACTTTCTTTCAGAAATTCACGAGGTAACAAAGCCGCAGGCAAAATATCTGAATTGGTTTTTAGTAGTAGTATGTATAATTGTCGGTGTAGTTTTGTTAGGTTCTATGTTTGTTACATTTGCCAAAGTGATATAATAATAGCAAAACACAATATCTGAATTTCGGAAAACTTTCTTAAAAAAATAACAAACACCTTTGATATTTGATAAAAAGGTTGGAGTGTAAGGAAATAATTGCGTATTTTGTAGAATAATTAAAGCATTAAAAACGTTAAGAAGAAAGCAGATAATCTAAATCTAATTTATCAAAATGAAAAATCTGAATAAATATCATGGGGTTGTAGTTCCTATGGTAACACCACTTACGAAAGATATAGAGATAGATGTCGATGCGGTAGGGCGTATCATCGATAACTTTGTGCGGAATAATGTTTCGGCATTGTTAATGGGAACGACGGGTGAAGGCAACTCCGTTCCCGTAAAGTATGGCATAAAGATGATTGAGGCGGCGGCAAGGGCAGCGAGAGGAAGGATTACAATATATGCGGGACTTGCGGGGAACTGTGTTATCGAGCAGGAAGATGCGGCAAGGCAGTTTATCGCAGCGGGTGCAGACGTAATCGCAGCGACACTACCATGCTATTACGCCCTTACACCAAACCAGATGTACGAACATTACAAGATTTTGGCGGATGCCATACCCGCTCCGCTCATGCTATACAACATAGCGGCGACAACACACATGAGTATTCCATTGGAAGTTATTGAGAAGTTGAGCCATCATCCGAATATAGCGGGTCTGAAAGATTCAGAAAACAATATAGAGAGGATGGAAAAGGCGTTGGAGCTTTTCAGGTGTCGTGAGGACTTTGCGTATTTCTGCGGATGTGCAGCCAATTCAGCAAAGGCGATGTTGTTGGGAGCCGATGGTATTGTACCGAGTGTTGGCAACTATTATCCGAAAATCTACAATGACATTTTCGAGGCAGGATTGAAGGGCGATAACGTTTTGGCAGACAGTCTGCAAGCGAAGTCAATCGAGATTAGCAAAATCAATACTGAGGGATTTACTTTAGGGGAATCTCTGGCCGGTTTGAAGGTGATAATGAAGGAAATGGGACTTTGCGAGACATATATGTTACCGCCGCTTACCGAGTTGAGTTCAGACAAGGTAAGAGAGATCAAGGAAAAGGCAAAGAGCGTGCTTACAGAAATATAAATACCTATAGTCAAAAATATGAAATACGAAGGATTAGGACTTGTTGACACCATAATCGTCATAGCATCGGTGCTGTTGGCGATAGGTATCGGAATATATTTTGCAAGGAAGCAAAATTCCACACAGGCATATTTTGCCGCCAGTGGCAACATACCATCATGGGCTGTTGGAATGTCGATGTTCGCCACAATAATCAGTAGTGTTACGTTTCTTGCATATCCGGGCAGTGCATACGCAGGCAACTGGATATTGCTCATTCAAGGAGTAATGGTGCCGTTGGTACTACTTGGAGTGATAGGTTTTATCGTACCACTTTACAGAAAAGTCATCCGTCTGAGTACATACGAGTATTTTGGCAGGCGTTTCGGAGGCTTTGCCCGTTTTTACAGTTCATTTGCATTCGTGTTGGAGCATTTCACGAAGATGGGAACAATCCTGTATCTTTTGGCGATGGCGATGGTAGCATTCATTGGAGGCATGAACATAGAGTGGATAATCATCGGTGTCGGTATAGCCGTAATAATCCTGACATATTTCGGAGGAATGGAGGCTATAATATGGATGGATGTGATACAGGGTTTCCTGTTAATTATCGGCGGCTTGTTGGCAATCGGCATACTGTTTTATCTTATTGACGGCGGTCCCGCCACAATATTCAGGATAGCGGCGGAGAACAAGAAGATAGACTTTGGTCCATACGCATGGGACTTCACGCAACTGACATTCGTGGTAATGGTATTCAACGGTATCTTCTATGCCTTGCAGAAATACGGCACAGACCAGAGTATTGTGCAGCGTTATCTTACGGCACGTTCAGACAAGGATGCCAAAAAGGCTTCATATCTCGGTATTCTACTTAGCGTTCCTACATGGGCATTGTTTATGTTCGTGGGAACCTGCCTTTTCGCATATTACCAGATTAATCCAGGTTCATTGCCGGCAGGCATTAAGACAGATGAGGTGTTTCCTCATTTCATTGCTACGGAGATGCCAGTTGGAATAACCGGTCTTATCGTAGCCGCCCTTGTAGCAGGAGCTATTTCCAGTATTGATGCCGATGTGAACTGTATTTCAGCAGTTGTTGTGGAGGACTATTACGGACGGTTGCGCCCGAAGGCCACCGACAGGCAGAAACTGTTGGTAGGAAAACTGTCGGTAATCGTGATCGGTATCGCTGCAATGCTCATAGCATCGATGTATGTTGCGTGGGGTGGGGAAGGCGTTCTCGGTTCACTGTTCGGACTGTACGCCATCATTTCCGCCGGCTTGGTAGGAGTATTTGTTTTGGGACTGTTTAGCCGTCGTGTCAACTGGCAAGGGCTGTATATCGGCATTGCGGCAGCCGTGCTTTTCACTATATATGCCGTACTGACAACAACGAAGTTCGGTCATTCCGATCATGTGATGCTCGATCTTGGCGCATGGAATTTCAAGCACCACACATATATGCTCGGTGTTTACAGTCATTTGATAGTTCTTGTTATAGGCTATGTAGCAAGTCTGTTCTTCAAGACACCACTTGCGCCGAAAGAGTTGACAATCTACGGTTATTTAGAAGAAAAAAAAGAGCAAGAAAGCAAGTAAATAAAACAAACACATCATGAAAGAAATAACATTGCTTCAACCACAGAAAATAGTATTTGGTACAGGTTGTATCAACGAGTTTACCGCAGACTATCTTAAGTTGGGTTACAAACGGCTATTTATCGTAACCCTGCCGTTTATGCATTGCGCAATATCAGGGATGGTTGATGAACTGACAAAAAACAATGTAGAGATAGAATTTTACGAGAATATAGGAGCGGAGCCATCGATAACCGACTTCAAGGCACTGCTTGCGGCAGCAAGAGCATTCAAGGCAGACAGTTTTGTGGGTATCGGTGGTGGCAGCGTATTAGATGTTACGAAATTGGCAGCCACGCTCGTTGAAAGTGACCAACAGATAGAGGACTTGTTTGGCACTGGTCTGATTGCAAAGGAGGGCAAATGGTTTGCCTGTATGCCCACCACATCGGGTACGGGCAGTGAGGTGTCGCCGAATGCAATATTGCTTGACGAGAGAGATGCCTTGAAAAAAGGTGTGGTCAGTCAATATCTTATGGCAAAAGCAGCATACGTTGATCCGAAACTTACTTGGACTGTTCCTGCAAAGGTTACCGCCGAGACAGGAATGGACGCAATAACCCATTGTATCGAGGCATATACCAATAAGTTCGCCCATCCTATAATCGATATGATTGCCTTGCAAGGTATCAAGTTGATATCAAAGAACATTGCAAGAGCAGTGAAAAACGGCAGTGATGTGGAGGCGAGAGAGGCGATGTCGTTGGGCAGTATGTATGGCGGTTTGTGCTTAGGGCCAGTCAATACGGCAGCCGTTCATGCCTTGTCTTATCCGCTTGGAGGCGAGTTTCATATCTCACACGGGCTGTCAAATTCAATACTGTTGCCTTCAGTAATGCGTTTCAACTACACGTCAAATCAGAAGAAATATGCAGAGGTTGCAGTTGCTTGTGGTGTAGAACGAGGGAATGATGATGAGGAGACAGCATTGAAAGGAGTGGAATTTATTACCGAATTATCCAAGGAATGTGGCATACCGACAACATTAAGTGAGATAGGTATTCCCCGTTCTGCCGTTGACGGGATGGCAAAGGCGGCAATGGATGTGCAACGCCTATTGAAAAACAATCCACGTAAGGTTACGGAAAGAGATGCGCGAGATATTTATAATAGTCTTTTTTAATAATCTATTGCTATGAGAAAGAACAACAAACCAATATTGGCAATTACGATGGGAGATCCTGCAGGTATTGGACCAGAGATAATAATAAAAGCCCTTTCATTGAAAGAGACGTATGAGAAATGCAATCCTATTGTTACCGGTGATGCTGCTGTTATGGAATTATACGCACGCATGTCGGACAGTCATTTGAAAATAAATGCTGTAAAAAGCGTGGAAGAGGCATTGTATGAATACGGCACGATAGATGTTTACGACTTGGCGTGTATTGACATGCAGAGCTTTGAAATTGGCAAGGTAGCAGCACAGTGCGGACATGCAGCCTTCATATCAGTTGTGAAAGCCATTGAATTGGCAATGGAGAAGAAGGTTGACGGAACTGTCACTGCACCGCTAAACAAGGAGGCTCTCAATCTTGCAGGACATCATTTTGACGGTCATACGGAGATATACGCCCACTATACCAACACAAAAAAATATGCCATGCTGTTGGCTGACGATTTTTTGCGTGTTATTCATGTGTCAACCCATGTATCACTACGTCAAGCCTGTGATCTTGTAAAGAAGCAGCGCATTATGGATGTTACGGAACTGATATCAGACGCATGCAAGCAATTTGGGATAAAAGATCCAAAGATTGGTATAGCAGGGCTGAATCCGCATGCAAGTGATAACGGACTGTTTGGAACTGAGGAGAAGGAAGAGATTATACCCGCCGTTGAGGAATTGCGCGGCAAGGGATATAATGTAGAAGGTCCTGTCCCGCCAGACACTCTGTTTGCAAAAGCAAAATGTGGCAAGTTTGACGGATGTGTGGCTATGTATCACGATCAAGGACACATACCATTCAAGGTAGTAGGTTTCAACTGGGACAAGGAAACAGGTCAGATGTCAACGGCTAAGGGTGTGAACATCACGTTGGGTTTGCCAATCATCAGGGTTTCCGTTGACCACGGCACTGCATTCGATGTTGCAGGAAAAGGCGTGGCAAGTCCTGAAGCAATGCTGCTATCTATTGACTATGCGATGAGAATGGCGAATGCTTCGCAAGTTAATTAAAAATAAGGAAAGCAAATAGGCTGATATTTCTTTTTCTTAAAACAATACTTTACTTAAATTTAGTTTTTCTTTTTTTATTACTGAATAATTCCTTTTTTACAATCTTTTATCGTACCTTTGCATTCAGAAATTCTCTTTTACAGAGGGATTGAAAACAAATTCTAAATGGATTATAACCAATACATAGACAGGCAACTAGTTGATGGGATTTTAAACAACGACATAAAGTTGATAGGATATTTCTTCAACAAGAAATGCTCGGGTCTCTTTGGGTATATTCTTATTAATTCAATGTGACTATATGAACAATTTTCTAACACAAACATTCAGTATTAACAATCATCCCATTTGCAGACTTAAAGATATTTTTAAAGAGCAATACGTGTTGGGGTTGGGTGAATTTATGTACTATATTTCGAAACAAGATGGAAGGGCAAGACTTGTATTTGAGGTTTGGGCACGTTCCATTGTTGGTTCTCTCCCTGCTTCGTGTTGGCAATGCACGTCAGATTATTCTAGGATAAAAAAAGCAATATCGCTGAAACGAGATGGTTTCAAATTCTTTACGATGAGGAGGGCATTCTTCTTTGACTGTTTTTATCTTGTGTCAAAATTGGACGCCAATTTACTTGTTATAACACAGGTATTTTTGTACAAGAATGTGAAAGATCTTATAGCAAAACATATTCTCAATGATGTATATAACAACTGGGGTAAGACAACTTTATCTAAAATACCTCCACAGCTTATTTTACATCAAAAAACAGATGAGGATTTTCACAAGAATCCATTGAAAAGAATTCTTGTTGTAGCCACGATGAGTGCGGGAAAATCTACGCTTATAAATGCGCTCATGGGATATCGCATTAATAGGGTTAAGGCAACTGCATGTACAAGCAAACTATGCTATCTGTATAATAAGCCATCTGCCGATGGGATTATTGTAAAAAGCGAAAATGGAGGATACTTGTATAACTATGATGTGGAATCCCCACAAAAAGGAGAGTTTGTCGAGGCGGGATTGCATTTCAATTCCTCTCTTTCTGATAGCAGAATTTGTCTTATAGATACTCCAGGGTCTAACTATAGTGGAAATCAGAGTCATGGGGAAATAACGCGAAAGGCGATAGTTTCTAACGACTACGATGGTCTTATATTTGTTTCCAATGCCTTGTATTTCGATACGGAAGATGAAAGAATGTTATTGGATTACACTGTTTCGCATACAAAAAAGCCGATTGTCTTTGTGCTAAATCAATTAGATGGTTTTAACCCTCGCTATGATTCCATTAAAGAAACATATAGCGAATTTGAGGCAATCATAAAAGCAAAAAGAATACGACCACTGATTGTACCCCTATCTGGTTACTACTCGCTTCTTTTTAGAATTAAAGACAGAAAACTTGATGATGTGGAAACGGAAGATTTAATATCATTTAGCAAGCGTTTTCAGAATGATTTCTACACGCTACCTGTCTATTGTAAAAACAGTGCCATGGTCAAAGGAAATCAGAATAATGAATTATATAAATCAGGTATTATAATATTAGAAAACATAATTAAAAGCTTATGAAAAAAGTTGAGATTAAGTACAATCCATTTACCAAAACTACAGAAATTCTTGTCGGAGGAACGAAACCCAAAGTCAACAGTAAACTAAACTTTGGAGAAAAACGTCTGCAAGAATGGGCAGGAGACCTTTCGGACATCCTTGTTGAAGAATATCAAGACAGAAACTTTTCGATAAAGTTTATGGGAACTTTGGCTGATTATGAGGATTTGAAATCAGGCTTATCAACACCCCAAGTTGAGATAAACATTGAACATTTTAAATGTACACCAAGCGTTTCAGAGACAGAAGCGGAAGTGGATAATATATTTGAGGAGATTAAGAATGGGCCGGTGGCTCAATTAAGAGACGAAACTATTATACAGGCATTCAATAAAGCAAAGGACCAGCGTTTCGAGATAAATGTTGTGGCTACAATGAGTTCTGGCAAGTCAACCCTTATTAACGCATTGTTGGACTATGAGCTTATGCCAGTTGCCAATACTGCAACTACCGCCACAATTGTTAATATCATAGACACTGATAGAGAAAAGGGTCATTTCAGAGGGACTGCTTTCGATTCTGGCGGGGAACAATTATTTGTAGATAATGGGCTTTCGCTAGAAACAATGGAAAAGTGGAACAAAGATGAGCAAATCTCCTCGATAAATATTGAGGGACGTATTCCTTGTGTCAACTCCGTAGGAATGCGCTTGGTTTTAGTTGACACTCCGGGACCGAACAACTCTGGTGACAAGAGGCATAAAACAATGACTTATGAGATGATGAATGATTCTGACAAGTCATTGGTTTTATTTGTTATGAATGGAACCCAGTTAGATACTGATGATGAAACAGTGTTTTTTGATTATATTTGTGATTGTATGCAAAAGAGGGGAAAACAATCGCGTGACCGATTTATTTTTGTAGTCAACAAGCTGGATAGTTTTAATCCCATAAAGGAAAGCATAGAAGAGTCTTTAGTTAAAGTAAGGACAAAATTGGAGGCAAGAAAAATATATGAACCTAACATATTTCCAGCGTCCGCCTTAGCCGCATTCGAAGCCCGGACAACACCAGAAGTTACGTTCGTTATAGACAATTTTAAAAAATGGATTAATAAATTTCCAAATTTCCATTTTGATTCCTATTACAAATTCTCTCATCTGCCAAATCTTATCAAGTTGGAGTTAGAAAAATATCTAAGAGAGGCAGAAAACGAACCCGATAAAGAGAAAGGAGAGGCAACGTGTGTGGAGATACATAGTGGCATCGTATCTATAGAAAAAGCAATAGAGCTATATATAAACAAATACGCCAGGCCTATAAAAGTATATGACTTGGTACAATCGTTTAACAACAGACTTAGGGAACTGGCCGCAATTGCCACTTTGGAACAAGAAATCAAGGAGAATACTAAGAAAAAGAAACAGTTGGACAAATCTATTGATATAATACGTGGTAAGATACAATCAGGCGAATCTGCAAAACAACTTTCCACCTTGGTTGAAAATATTGATATGACTGAAAGTGTCCAGAAAGAAATCGATGGCTATATAAATACTCAAAGTACAAAGATTAATAAGATAATATTCAAATACACAAACAGCTCAAAGATCAAGAAGACAGATGCCGAGAAACAAGCGAAAGAAATCGTAAAGGAAAGCAAAGATATCTTGGAACAATTAGCAGCCCAGATAGACAGAATACTGTCAAATACCTACGCCCTGCTAATCAAGACAATTGTAGCACAATACGAAAGTTTCGTGAAGGATTTGGGAATTACAATGGAAGATAACTGTTTAGCTTTAAATCCCTTGGTTTTTATAGGAGAAAATATTGCGGATCTGTCTTCTGTTCTAAAGAAAAAAACCACGAAGGTGACAGTAGCTGTAGGTCAGCATACAGAGAAAGAAACGGTAAGTGAGCCTTATCAGCACAAATTGACAAATTGGTTCTGGAGACCAAGCACATGGGGAACAAAGCGTTATGAGACTAGATACAGAGATGTTATAAAGACAAAAACGGTTATTGATTACGACAGTATCGAATATGTAAATATGAAAGATGTTGTTGTCACGTATTTCGAACCTATTCAGATTCAATTAGTTAAAGCAAAAGATTCTGCTATGGATCATGTTGCTGCTGAGACAAAACGCATTAAGGGTGTTCTAAACGAACAACTGAAGCAAATAAATGAAACTCTTGATAAAAAGTTAGAAGAACTTCAACAAACGATTAATGCTGCCGATACTACTGAAAAAGAGTTGGAAACAAAGAAAAAAAACCTGGAATGGATGAATGGTATAATAGCAAGAATTAACAAACTAATAAATTTCTAATTATATGGAGCAAGAATTTATGACTGCAGTAGCAGAAAAGAATTTGGCAAAAGTTCGTATGGCACTAACCAATGAGTTGTTGTTAGACCCTCGTGGCACAACGTTTAGTAAGATGCTTGATTATGCACAGAACGAACTTCCTAATCTTTTTGACGAAAACAAAGAAGCCAATTACACCGTGCCATCATCACAGGAAGATTGGGACGAAGATTTCTTATTTACGGTCAAGACGGATTTAGATTCAAATTTCTCAAAAGAGAAACTTGCTTTTTATGAGAAAGTGGTGGAAATCGTAGGAAAGGAAAAGGTACAAAAAATTGAACAAGAAGAAATTAAATTAAAAGAACAAAAAGCTGCTGAAAGTCAGCCGAACCAGCAGCGCCCTAACAATAAAACATACGCAACAATTTCAGCAGGTGGGGCAACGCTCGCCATCATTGGTCTTGTTGCAGGGAAAACATTGTTAACTGTTGTTGGTGGTGCAGCATTAATTGTCGGCGGTGTTCTTTTGTTAAATGGCATAAAGGAGAACAAATGAGTACAATACACGACAGAAACCAAAAGAAACCACTGGTTGTTAGAGAGGAAACTTTGGCGGAAACAAATCCAGCACAAGGATTGGTAGAAGATATTATGCCAAGCGTTGTGCCGGAAAAAGGGAATGAATTTGCTACTCCTCAAGCATTAGCTCAGCAAAATAGTTCTGATGTAAGGACTTATCAAAATAGAGCGTTTAACGCATTGTCTCTTGTTGACGATATCGTGTTGAAGAACTATCTCGTCAAATTGTCAGAAATGGATTTGATAGAAATGCCAAACGTTTCGACAGAAGGGGTTATACTTTTCAAAATCAACAAAATGGTATATGAGAAGGATGAATACGCTACGGATAAGTTCGTCAGTATGGTGAGTGCGATGACATTTACAAGAAGTTCCGTATTCCTTATTGTGGATGGACATAAAGACCATACAGATTTTTATTGGGGTATCCGTTGTGAGGATGAAAACAGAACGGCTCGTTCTGTAGCGGAAACGTTTAAGAGTGCAATCTGTGGGCAGTTCCCAGGTGTTCAAATGAGCGACATCTCATATATAGAAAAAGGTGCAAGCGCATCGGAACAAGATAAAATCTTTGCACGAATGAGGGAGGCCAAGAGCATCAGCTCGTGTGTGGGAATACCGTCTGTCAAGAACAAAAATCAAGAGAGGACAAATTCGGGCTTTGTCCAGGGTATAGAGAAATTAGCACTTGCAATGCGTGGAAAAGAATACACAGCCATAGTATTGGCAAAGAATCAGACAACAGAAGACATCCAGAACATACGTGTCGGATATGAAACATTGTACACCCAACTGTCTTCACAAGCATCTCAGCAATTAGCATATTCAAATAGCGAGTCTATGGCCAATAGCTTTAATAGTACAAAAGGGTATTCAGACACAAAAACTGTTAGTGAGATGTCTGGAAAAACCCATTCGGTGCAGTCATCCGAAGCTAATACTGAAGGAGAAAGTACTTCACAAGGCAGTTCGCAAAAGAATTTTATTGGGAAAGTGGGAACTGTTGCTGAGCCATTGTTCTGTGCAGGAGCATTTTTAACCGCTTCGGGTGTAGGAGCTCCCGTAGGTGCTATTATGATGGGGCTTGGTGCTATTGCCGGTTTGGGTAAAGTCTTGGGAGAGGGTAGTAAGTCCAAGAATGACACTAAGAGCAAGAGTACGACTTCTACTGTTGGTACCAATGAGGGAGTTACAGAAAATCATTCGGAAAGTTCTTCGCATGCTGACAACTTTAGTATGAGTAACGGTCAAACTGCTACCAACGGTGTATCAAAGACCGTAACTGTAACCATTCGAGATAAGCACATTGATGAGTTGCTGAAACGTATTGATAACCAACTTGAACGAATTAACCAGGCTGAAGGCGCAGGGTTATGGCAAACGGGTGCCTATTTCCTGTCATACGAAAATGACAGATCTACGGCGGAAATAGGAGCAACAATTTTCCGCTCAATTATGGAAGGTGAGAGTTCTGGTGTAGAGGTGTCTGCTATCAGTTCGTGGTATCTTGATGGTGAAAAAGGGAAATTGGCAAAGGGGCTTCCTCTTGCAATTTCCTGTTTTACTCATCCTGTATTTTTATATAAGAATATATCAGAGCAAGATATTCATATAACAGGAACATCACTTGTCAACAGTTCTGAATTGGCTATGATGATAGGGTTGCCACGAAAGTCTGTTCCCGGTCTTCCCGTTGTAGAGCATGCAACTTTGGCTAAAGAAGTTGTAAGCTATTCAAGGAGCAAGTTAAATAGAAAAATCAGTCTGGGTTGCATTTTTGACTGTGGTATCGAATATCCGGAAAATAGAGTGACTTTGAAACAGAAGAGCCTAACCCAACATGTTTTTGTAACAGGCTCTACAGGATGCGGCAAGAGTGAAACTGTTTACAAACTCATTGATGAAGCTCGTTCCACTGGAGCAAAGTTCTTAATAATAGAGCCGGCTAAAGGCGAATACAAGAACGTGTTTGGAAATATGGCAGTTTTCGGCACTAATCATAAAATTGCCAAGTTGCTCCGTATAAATCCATTCCGTTTCCCCACAGGCGATAACGGTATCCATGTGTTAGAACATGTTGACCGTTTGGTGGAAATCTTCAATGTATGTTGGCCAATGTATGCCGCAATGCCTGCTGTTCTCAAAAAAGCAGTATTAGCTTGCTATGAAAAGTGCGGTTGGGACTTAATTAATTCAAGCAACCGTTATACTACGGAATTATTCCCAACGTTTGCTGACTTGCAACAAGAATTGGCAGAAACCATAAATGAATCGGCATATTCAGAGGAAGTAAAAGACAACTATACGGGTTCATTAGTTACGCGTATTGAATCATTGACTAACGGTATTAATGGTGAAATATTTGCTTCAAATGATTTAAGCGATGAGGTGTTGTTTGACGAGAATGCCATTATTGATTTGAGCCGTGTAGGATCTTTGGAAACGAAGTCTCTCATTATGGGTATTCTGATTATGCGCCTGAGTGAATACAGGATGTCAACGGCAAAAGAAGCAAACAGTGACCTACGCCATATTACAATATTGGAGGAGGCTCATAATATTTTGAAACGAACTTCAACGGAGCAGACGATGGAAGGTAGCAATGTCGCAGGAAAATCAGTGGAAATGATAACCAATGCAATTGCAGAAATGCGAACATACGGTGAGAGTTTCGTCATCGTAGACCAATCACCAACTTCAGTTGCTCCTGCGGCAATCAAGAACACTAATACAAAAATCATCATGCGTCTGCCTGATGGTGATGACAGGAGGATTACGGGAAAAGCTGCAAGTATGAAAGACAATCAGATAGATGAGATAGCAAAACTACCAACAGGTGTGGCTGTGGTCTATCAGAATGATTGGGTAGAACCTGTCTTGTGCAAAATAGATATGTACAAAGGTGAGAGAATCGCATTTGTCCCCGTTAAAGACTCTCGTAGATTTGACAACACAAAGGCAGTAAACGCAGAAATCTTGAAATTGTTGCTGAAAGGTAGAATCAATTCGCCGATAGTGTTAGATACGGACTTTATCCTAAGAAGTATCCAAAACTGCAAGATTCCAACTTCTCTTAAAATAGAGATCATTAACACCGTTACTGATGTAGAAAAAGGAAAAGAAGAAGTATGGCAAGACCAGAATTTCGCTAAACTGTCAAAAACGGTTTCAGAGTTGCTGTCTGCAAAAGTTGCAGTTGAACAGGCTGTTAAAAAAGCGAGAGATTTTAAAGAATTGGATTTGTTACTTGATAGATTTGTCGCCCAACGGACCTCTATATCAGAAAACCTTAAGCTGGCAGTCCGTCAATGCTTGATGATGCAATACGGAGAGAAAAACGACACCAGTAGAAGGATATATAATGCGTGGTTTACAGAAACAAAAAAAGAATTATTGTCATGAACATCGAAGAACATAATTTGGAAAGAACAAGGCAAGATTCCTTGCTCGCAGAACTGTCAAGAGACAGCGCAATGCTTGAAGAGACTGAACGTAACTCTTCATTAGCAAATTTAGAGAAAAACGAGAATCGTAGTGATGCAATAGAGCAAAACTCTGAGAAGCCAAACTTGGCAAGTTTGATTCATCCTGCCGCTGTCGCATACGGACTACACAAAATGTCAGAAATGCCTGCCGTAAGAGAGGTTGTTGATAATTGTAAAGATTCTATTAGCGAAACATTTTCAGATTTGGGTCATAAGGTCAGCGAGTTTTTCAGTGGCATTTATGATAATGTCAAGGGATTCTTTGCAGGCAATGATTCTGATGCTAAAGCCATAGAGAAACTTGGTGGAAATTTCGTAGAGCAACGCGATTTTGGACTTGATAAGTGTACAGAGGCAGCAAAGGATATTTTTAACCCTGGGGTTATTGAGAATTGGGCAAATCTATCTCTGGAACAAAGAAAAGAAATTGCAGGGGCTTATGCGGCTGAAGTTGCAGGGGCTTTTGAACTTCAGAATTTCACAGGAGTTTATTTTGAAGATTTAGACCCAGGAGTGATGGGCTTCAATAATGGCGATGGCAGTATCCATCTGTCAAATAGTCTAATTGCAGCATGGACATCTCCTCTTGAAATAATGAACACCATTACGCACGAATTGAGACATCAGTATCAGTTTGAGGCGGTTTCGGGTTATCACGATGTAGCTGATGACGTGAAAAAAGAATGGGCTACGGCACAGGAAATTTATAATTATGACCAGCCGTACTGCTATGACCCTTGGGGTTATACATACAATCCACTTGAGATTGATGCTCGTTATGCAGGTGAAACGGTGGTAAGGAATGTAACTCACGATTTGATTAACGCTTAAAAAGAAATAAATATGAACACAATTGATAGACAAGAATTGAAGAATCGACTTATCCAAGAAGGTTATGTTGAGGCATTTGGGCTAGACCAGACTATTGACAATCTGCTCAACCTTGACGGGAAAGCAGCAGGAATGCTAAAAGCATGGATGTATGATGGGATAATTCCTGATTTTGAGGCTATTGAGGGAATAGACTCAAAAATGCTACGGGAAATAAAGATGAAAGAGCCTGCTATTATCCTTTCCTATGGTATGCTTCTGAAAGCTCCTAAGGAAAATAGCATCCACTTAAAAAGAATACTAAAACAGAGAATTGTTTACAAGGTAAAGTAATACGTATGTAAGCATACGGTGAAGTGCGTTATACAATAAAAGTCAAAAAAAGCCCCGAATTGGTTCAAATC
>JAJPZD010000058.1 GCA_021204605.1 Prevotella sp. | reverse complement strand
CAAGCAGTTCTGAACCTGTTTTTGTTGTCCTTTCAGCAATGTCGGGAACGACCAACTCTTTGGTTGAGATTTCCGATTATCTATACAAGAAAAATCCAGATGGTGCCAACGAGGTGATCAACCGTTTGGAAAAGAAATATATAAAGCATGTGGAGGAATTGTTCTCTACGGAAAAATACAAGAATGAGACATTAGCTTTCATTCAGGAAGTGTTCAATTATCTGCGTTATTTCACAAAAGATATCTTCACGAGTTTTGAGGAGAAGCGTATTGTTGCTCAAGGTGAGATTATCAGTACCAATATGATGGCAAATTATCTCAAGGAGTGCAATTTCAAAACTATGCTCATTTCCGCTCTTGACTTTATGCGCACGGATAAGAACAGTGAACCAGATGCCGCTTACATCAAGAAAAACCTGAACAAGATTCTTGAGGAAAATGCCGGTATGCAGGTGTATATCACACAAGGTTTTATCTGCCTCAACAACTACGGAGAGATTGACAACCTGCTGCGTGGCGGGAGCGACTATACTGCCTCGTTGGTAGGCGTTGCCCTTGGCGCTGACGAGATACAGATTTGGACTGACATCGACGGTATGCACAACAACGATCCGCGTGTGGTTGACAAGACGGAGGCAGTGCGCCAGTTGCATTTTGATGAGGCTGCCGAGCTTGCTTATTTCGGAGCGAAGATACTCCATCCTACCTGTGTCCTCCCTGCCAAATACGCCGGTATTCCTGTCCGTCTGCTCAACACTATGGATCCTATGGCTCCGGGCACTATTATCAATAACGATATCGTGCGTGGCAAGATTAAGGCTATTGCGGCAAAGGACAATATCACGGCAATAAAGATCAAGAGCAGTAGGATGCTTCTTGCCACTGGTTTTTTGCGCAAGGTGTTTGACATCTTCGAGCGTTTCCAGACAGCTATCGACATGATTGCCACGAGTGAGGTGGGTGTGTCTATGAGTATTGACAATGATACATACCTCAAAGAAATTGTTGCAGAGTTGAAGAAATACGGTACTGTTACGGTTGACCGTGATATGTGCATCATCTGTGTTGTGGGCGACTTAGACTGGAGCAATGTAGGATTTGAGACACTTGCTACTGATGCCATGAAGAATATCCCTGTCAGGATGATTTCATACGGCGGCAGCAACTACAATATCTCGTTTCTCGTCAGTGAGGTTGATAAGAAACGTGCGCTGCAAAGTTTGAGCAACACTTTGTTTGATAATTAATCTTGGATGTAAAACTTAATAAGATTATCTGCCATGAACGATAAAGGTGTATTTCTTTTGGATAAGTTCAACGATATAGAGACTCCTTTTTACTATTACGACACGCCACTGCTGCGCAAGACGCTGTGTGCGATCAACGAGGAGACAAGCAAGTATGATAATTTTCTTGTCCACTATGCTATCAAGGCTAATGCCAATCCAAAGCTGTTGGCATTAATCAACGAGGCCGGTCTTGGTGTTGACTGCGTGAGTGGGGGAGAGATACAGGCCGCCCTCGATGCCGGTTTTCCTGCTGACAAGATAGTGTTTGCCGGAGTGGGCAAGAGCGACAAGGAGATAAACCTTGGTTTGGATAGCGGTATTTTGTGCTTCAATGTGGAGAGTGCCCCTGAGCTTGAGGTTATCAATGAACTTGCCGAAAGAAATGGAAAGGTAGCTAATGTGGCTTTCCGTGTCAATCCTGATGTCGGGGCGCATACTCATGCGAATATTACCACAGGACTTGCAGAGAATAAGTTTGGTATCTCCATGGCGGATATGGAGGGCATAATAATGAAAGCAAAAGGGATGGCAAACGTGAAGTTTGTTGGCTTGCATTTCCATATCGGCTCTCAAATCCTTGAGATGGATGATTTCGTGGCTCTCTGTAACCGTGTGAACGAGTTGCAGGATAAACTTGAGAACAAAGGGATAACCGTTGATAACATAAATGTTGGTGGGGGCTTGGGTATCGATTACCATAATCCAAATGGAGCACCGATACCGAATTTCAAGGTGTATTTCGAGACATACGCCGACAACCTGAAACTGCGCAAGTGGCAGACACTCCATTTTGAGCTTGGCCGTTCTGTTGTCGGCCAGTGTGGCTCACTTATCACGAAGGTGCTGTATGTAAAGCAGGGCGCCGTGAAGAAATTCGCCATTGTTGATGCCGGTTTTACCGACTTGATACGTCCTGCCCTCTATCAGGCATACCATAAAGTTGAAAATATATCCAACAATGATGATCTTGACACCTACGATGTTGTGGGGCCTATCTGTGAGTCGAGCGACGTGTTCGCAAAGGACTATCAATTGAACACTTGTCATCGTGGTGATTTGCTCGCTATCCGCTCTGCTGGGGCATACGGTGAGACTATGGCTTCGCAATATAATTGCAGGCAATTGCCAAAAGGCTACGTTACAGAGGACTTGTAATTTCAAAATTGTTAATTCTGCATGTTTTTCGATTTTCTGTTTTCCAATGAACTGTCGCTTATAGTCTGTGCTGTATTGATAGCACTTACCCTGTTGTCGTGCTTTGCGGATTCTTTTTTCCGGAAAATTCACGAGAACGAGTATAGGGATGAGGAGTTGCTGCCGGTGTCGGTGATCATCGTATCTGATAACAATGCGTTGGAACTGAAGAAGAACTTGCCGGCATTTTTGTCACAGGAATATCCGCAAGGGTTTGAGGTGATTGTGGTGGTGTGTAAGGATGAGGATGGCACGGAGGATATTCTTAAGACCTTTGGAGAGTATGAGAACCTGCATGTTACGTTTGTTCCTACTTCTGCCAAGTATATGAGTACGCATAAACTCGCCATAACGTTGGGTGTCAAGGCTGCGAACAATGAATGGGTATTGCTTACTGATGCAGACTGCTGTCCTGTTTCTGATAAATGGATTGCTACAATGGCATCCAACTGCGCCTCAGACAGAAATATGGTTTTCGGTTACAGTAATTATACTGAAGATACTAACTATTTCAAGAGGTTCTTCCGCCTACACTGTGAATACAGTAATATGCAGCAGGCTTCAAAATCGTATGGTTATGGCATGTTCGGCAGCAATCTGATGTTCCGCAAGAGTATGTTTATGGATGACAAGGGATTTCAGGGCAACCTTAAATATGCGCGTGGCGAGTATTATTTTCTCGTTAACAAGTATGGGGATGAGGATGTCATAGCTGTTGACCTTACTCCAGAGAGTTTTATCGAGGAGGAGAGGCCGACCAAGAAGGAATGGCACAACAAGAATATGTTTTATATGGAGACACGCAAACACCTCAACCACCGTTTGCGTCACCGCTTTGTATTCAATTTTGATATGCTGTCGCTGCACCTTTGCTTTTGGCTCTCGATTGTGTCACTCGTTTATTCCGTTCTCACATTCGATTATATCATCATTGCAGGGGCAGCAATCGCGCTCGTCTGCCCGTTAATCGTCAGGACTGTTTCTGCATGCCGTACTTTCCGCCTGTTTAATGCCAACATACCTCTTATCTGTGTCATCCCATTTGAGTTCCACCTTGTATTCCACAATCTCAAATACAAACTGAAATACAAATTCTCCGATAAGACAGATTTTATCTGCCATAAGTTTTAAAGACTGTATAAGGAAATCCTCATTCCCGATATTGACTTATGAGAATTTAATCCAATATGATTGTGATATTTACAAGTACTTATCAAGAACGGCTTGTTTGAGTTGAGGTGCTTGTGAAATTACAGTATTGGCGTTGGAAATTTCATTCTCCAACTTTTCAATCTGAGATAAGATATTGCGTTGCTGTTGGATTGTGGAAATAGGGATTTCGTACTTTAGGATTTCAGTTTTGTTTCCACGCGGCATCTTGATACCCTTTACGCTTTTCATGACAAAATCAAAAAAGGCATCACGTTGAAGCATATAATAAATATACTTCGGATTAAACTTGTCAGGGGCTGATGATCTAAGCACAAGAACATCTTTTGAGCAGCCGCCATCCTTATCTGCAAGCCAGATTTTTTTAAGATACGGACGGATGTTGGAGATTAGGATATCATTCTTCTTATACTCAGTAATGGAAGAGATGTTTGCAACACCTTCAAACGCAATAATTCCCAACTTATTCTGGAGCATATTGTCGGTAGTGACGTATGTATCAATA
>JAJPZD010000246.1 GCA_021204605.1 Prevotella sp. | reverse complement strand
GATATAAGGTCATACATCCTGGCTGTCTTGTCAACATAGACAAAACCGTCTGTTATTACTGTCTCGAATGTCTGTATTCCTATTGGATAAAGCATGCTCCTTACGTCGTAATTAAGAATTAAGAATTAAGAATTCAACCATGCTTGGTATCTTCTTGAGAGTTTGCATCTAAACGGGCATTTATCAACGACTTTCTGAAATTTTTCCAAAAGTACAAATAATTTTCAACAATCGAAACTATTTCTTATTTTTTATTTCTTATTTTTTATTTTGCAGCTCCGCTGCATTGCTCATTCCACAAAAATTTTATTAAAGTATTGATAGAATCCGACTTCTTCCCTTTTACATCAACATACTGCTCAAAAATATTGACATCCATTTCCATGAAAGCATCCATATCCAAACGGATATCCTCCTCAAGATATGCCCGTACATCCTTCATGTAGCGCAACCACAGACCGGTGGATGCTGCAATCAGATCACATAGAGCCTTCTCAGGCGATGCCATGATAAATGCGAAACCATCGCACATGACACTACGCAGCCCGACATGAAATGCCTCTCGCGAAATGTGAGAGTAATCGAAACGTCCTAATGGAGTATTGAAAATTCTTGACTGCTTGACGGTCATCGACTGCGTTATATAAACCCTTTCAGGGATTAGTCCGTAATAACTCAAAGCCGATGACTTGCTGATATCCGAGGGAGCATAAATGTGGTTAGCAATAAGTTCCGTTGAGAGAGGCTTGCCACCACGCTGCGGACTTACCACATACAGTCCTTTCTTGAGACGGATGATTTCCCCATCCCTCTCAAGTTGCCGCAACTTCTGATTCTTCCCCACCAACTTCGGATATAAACTCCCTATCGTTGCAGCTGTCACCGGAACATTCCCAAATAGAGACAAATCAGTCAACATAACAAATAGATTTCACTGCAAAAATAGTAAAATTTCAATTACTAAAGCATATTTTTCATGTTTTTCTGCTTAGAATTTCGCTATAAGAAACAAAAAATCAGGTTTTCTATTATTTTAATCCAGTCCATCTAACAAAATGAAAGTAGCCCAATATTTACTATTGGAAAAACCTTTTGCACGCAGGTCGTGCTGAGCGAGAGAAAGAGCCTCACGTTTCGATTTTCCATTCATCAAATACGAGTAGAAACTGAGCATCAATTCAGTTGTGGCTTTATCGTTAACAGGTTTCAAAGCCATCAACAGAGAGTGTACCCCTGCGTTTTTGAAACCACGTTGCAGGCCAAACACCCCATCATCGCCAAGTTTACCAAGTCCAGTCTCGCAGGCCGAAAGCACGGCAAGGTCACAGAGCCGTAGGTTCATCTGAGCCACGTCAGCGGCAGAGATGATGCCGTCGTTGTTGTCAGTGTTGTCGCCCCCTGTATTGGCGCCTGCAAAAACAAGGATACTGTTAGTCATCGCATCATCATCAGAAGATTTTTCCATATCCTTGTACCTGCCATGCGTCGCTATGTGAAACAAGTTGATTTTAGAGTTATCCAACTTGCGGAAAGCGTTCTCGCTGGCCTCGGAAGCCGTGAAAAGCAGCACATTAGGAATTTCTTTTTCCATGCATATCTGTTCTATCTGCTGCACCTCACGCAAAGTGTTATTGAGATTCGGCAATGGTTTGGACAAAGCATATCTCATCATATCGTCGTTGGCCAACATTCTTAAATCCTCCTCCTTTTCGGCGGAGAGTTGGTCCAGGCCAAAGTAGTTGATGCCACCGAACAGTGCGACGTTACATATTTCTGTTTTATCATGCTTTCGGCAGAGTTCTTTGGTGGAAGATAGACGATAGACCTCCATTTGATCAGATAGCGGTTTCCCGTTGTATTGTAGATATTCAATGCCAATATTGTTGAATATGCCATCAGCAGAGAAGAAAAGGCGTTTCTTGCCATTGAAGTATTGAGCTATCTCGCCCCAGACCAAATCCCCGATTTCGTCTTTTTCATACAGGCTGTCATATTGTTGCAAAAGTTTTGCTTTAACTTGGTCGCAGACGACATAAGCCATTGGTCCTTGTGTTTTTGTCATCGCCACGGCAAGAATGAATTTAAAATCATCAGACAGGCCGGTATCGACGTAAGAAAACTCAACTACGACATCATCATCGCTCATTGCATCCTGCACGTCTTGCCACTTGTAAGAGATATAATCAGTGAAGTCGGCATATTCAGCGCAACCCTTGTAGAGTTCCAATTGCAATGTCTGGTTCTCGCGTATCAAAGAAAGGATATCCTCATTGTCAGCCTGCGTTTTACGCATGTCATCTATCGCCGCTCCATTTTGCAGGGTTTGCTTATAAACATCCTGCAAATGCTTGTCGCCTGTTTCATACAACACTTTTCCAAACTCTATTGAAGAATTGAGCAGAATACCTTTAGACAGAAGAACGGCATCGTAGATAATGGAAGAAAGCTCCGGCAGCAGATAATTTTTTTCGTCGGGAAGCATAAGAGGCATTTCAATAAGGTCGTTAATGTTATCCTTTTGTGTGTTCCACAGCAACATACGCTTGCGTTTTACGCATGTCATCTATCGCCGCTCCATTTTGCAGGGTTTGCTTATAAACATCCTGCAAATGCTTGTCGCCTGTTTCATACAACACTTTTCCAAACTCTATTGAAGAATTGAGCAGAATACCTTTAGACAGAAGAACGGCATCGTAGATAATGGAAGAAAGCTCCGGCAGCAGATAATTTTTTTCGTCGGGAAGCATAAGAGGCATTTCAATAAGGTCGTTAATGTTATCCTTTTGTGTGTTCCACAGCAACATACGCTCATTCTCACTCATCATGCGGAACTCATCGCGCACTGCGTTGCGAATGGCATCGACATAATGTCTGTAATAAATCACGGCATTGTCGAAATCTTCTTTTTCGTCATACGCCCCTGCTATGGTGGCAAGAGAATTGGCATAGATGTACTCGCCCAAATAGGTCCTGTTGAGTTCAAGATTTGCCAATTCGTCGTTTATTATAAAATCCATTTTCTCATTTCTGGCGTTCTTTGCGGCATTTTGGATTTCCTCATCATTTTCCATTTCCATGCCAGCCTTAGCGTAACAAAGGTTCAGTAAATTAGAGACATTACCCAATTCATCAGCCATTCCCCGTTGCTGATATATATCCATTGCCTCGCGGTAGTGAGCAATGGCAGCTTCATATTGTCCGCTATTATTCTCCACATCCGCCAAATTCACTATTGCTTTCGGATAATCATCGTTCTGTTGGTCATATTTTTGGTAATAAGCCACAGCCAACTGGTATTCTTCCTTTGCTTCATCGTATTTTGCCAAGGCAGACAAAGAATTTCCTATCCCGCTATGACAGTTTGCCACTTGCTCAAGAGTCTCACAGTTATCCATTTGAGAATAATAAACGAGCACTTCCTTAAAATCGTCTATTGCTTTTTCTGGCTGTTTTCCAATGAAATTATATTGCGCTGCCGAATAAACAATTTGAATATACACATCATCGACACCATCCGTTGTTTTCCTTGCGTTTGCAGCCAAATGGAAGTATTCAGCACCAGAAGCATAATTATCGGTCTCACCCAAGAATTTTGCATACGACACATAGACATCGACCTTTTCCTCGTCGGTTAAAGGCATGGCAAGCAATGTAAAATAATTTTCTTTCGCCTTGGCGTTGTCGCCAGTCAACATATAATACTCCGCGTGCTCCCTCAAACATTCGGGGTCAGCACAATCTTTTTGCAATTCGTGCTGGTTATACTCCTCCACGCGTGCGAATGTCCGGGTTATGCCATCCTGATCGTTTGTCTTGATATAACATTCTGACAACATATTAAGTATATTCTCGTATAATTCCCCGAACTTTTCGACGTCATATATTGCGGTCTCCAAATATTTTGCCGCATCCGCATATTTTCCTATGGAGAAATAATAATTTCCCAAATTATATGTGGAATCAGTTTGGCTAGCCTCTGAATCAGAAATTGCAGCCATATCAAGAGAAAAAGCGGCAGTGACAGAGAATATACTGAAAAAAAATATTAATGCTGTTTTTTTCATAATGATTGATATTAGATGATACTTATTTTTGTGCTACTGTCAGCAAAAGTCGGACAAAAATAATAAAAACCGCCAAATATCTCAAATTTTCGTTCACTATTTGCAGATTTATTAAAAAACCCTAGAGTCAACTAGCAAGTGCAACATTACGAAAAATATTTGAAAAATTCGATA
>JAJPZD010000037.1 GCA_021204605.1 Prevotella sp. | reverse complement strand
CTAATGGACAATGCAAGTTCTTTGGGCAGCATAATGAAATTCGATATTTCTGAATATACAAGGAATATCATTGCTGTACGGACGAATGAGTATGAACAGATGAAGTTTGTTTCCGAAAACATCCAAAAGCTGATGCCGTATATAAGAATTATTTTGGCTTTGACTGAAAAATACTCGGCTTTGGTGATGAATCCGCCGTATTTAGGTTCTGGCAAAATGAATGAAGTTTTAAGTGAATACGTAAAAGTGAACTATGAGGAAGGAAAAGCTGACCTCTGTACAGTATTTGCTATTACACAAGCAGAAAAAGTAGCGAAAAATGGGTTTTATGCAAACATTATAACTCCATCATGGATGTTTCTATCATCATTCGAAACATTCAGGAAAAATATTATAGCTAATAATAGTATTTGTTCTTTGCTTCACCTAAGCTGTGGTGTGTTTGGGGCTGATTTAGGAAGTGTTTCAACTGTAATCCAAAATCATAAACCGAACAATGCAAAGGGTATATATTTCCGCTTGTTAGAGAGAACCTTTCAAGGAATTGATCAAAAACATTTGAGATTGTTATTTGAAAAAACTCTTGAAAATCATGATTTTCGTTTCAACTTTAAAGATTATACAAAAGATATAACAGATATTATTTACTCCGAAAATGGAGCTAAAATATATTATCCAAACGTTTCTCAAATAGATTTTGAAAAAATACCAGGTTGTCCGATTGGATATTGGTTAAGTAAAGCAGCTATACATTGTTTTAATCATAATTCATTAAAAAATCTTGGCGAACCGCGTTCAGGAATTATGACAGGTAATAGTCCTAAATTTGTCAAATACTTCTTTGAAATAAGCTATAACAGAATTGGTTTTAATCATAAAAAAGAATATGATATTTTTTTATACAAAAAGAAATGGTTTCCTATTGTAGCAGGAGGAGGAATACGAAAATGGTATGGGAACTTAGATTCTGTTATAAATCTCGAAGATGGTGGTAAGGAAATAAAAGAAACTGTAATCAATTTTAGACTTCGTGATCCTAAATACTATTTTAAAGAAAGCATTACATGGTCTAAGATATGTTCTGGTATTACTACCTTTAGACTATGTCCAGAAGGTGTTCTTTTTGGAGATTCTGGATTAAATTTATTTCTTGACAAAAATCTTTATGTAATTATGGGCTTAATGAACTCAAAAGTAATTGTTTACTTACTTAAAGTAATAAACCCAACATTCAACAATCAAGTATCAGATATTGGGAATATACCTGTTTCAAAAGATTTACCAGAAGTAAAAAATATAGTAAAACAAGTAGTATCTATTTCTAAGCTCGATTGGGATGCCCACGAAACATCATGGGATTTTGAGCAAAACGAGTTGTTGGCATTAAATGACCAACATGCATATTGTGATGTAATGCGAGAGTATGCTCATTTTAGAAAAAGATTTATGCTTGAAATCCCTGCTCCAAAGATTGGCAAACTTGAATGGCTAATGAGCATATACAAAACGAAGTGGGAAACCAAGTTCATGCAGTTGCATGCAAATGAGGAAGAACTGAACCGCCAGTTTATTGAAATATACGGTTTGCAAGACGAGCTGACACCCGATGTTCCGTTAGAGGAAATCACGATATTACAGCAAGGCGAGATTAGTATAAGCGATGATAACCAAATAGTTTGGCACGAGGATGTGATTATCAAGCAGTTGATCAGTTATGCTGTCGGTTGTATGATGGGAAGATACAGCATAGACAAGAAAGGACTGATTTTGGCAAATCAGGGAGACGGACTGAAAGAATATCAAGAACTTGTGCAAAACAGCAGGTTTGGCATTGACGATGACGGCATAATCCCATTGATGTCAGAAAATAGCGATTTGAATGACAATGCGACATTGAGGTTTAAAGAATGGCTGAAAATCACATTCGGAGAGATGCGGCTTGTTGACAACCTCAACTATGTGGAGAAATGTCTCGGCAAGTCGATAAACGAGTATTTTGTCAAGGACTTCTGGAAAGACCACAAGAAGATGTACCAGAACCGCCCTATTTACTGGCTGTTCAGTAGCAGGAACAAGGCGTTCCAATGTCTTGTGTATATGCACCGCATGGACGCATACACGGTGGAGCGCATCCGTGCGAAATACCTCTTACCCCATACAGATTGGTTGATAAACAAGCAGCGTGAAATGCGGGAAAATGCAGCCTCTTTGTCAGCCCGCGAGCGCAGGGAATTAGACAATATCACGAGACAGATTGCCGATTGCCGTGAATATCACGACCGTCTGCACACCGTTGCGGACAATCAAATCCATTTCGATTTGGATGACGGTGTTGTCGTGAATTACGCCAAATTCGGTGATGTATTAGCAAAAATCAAATAATAAAAACAACGTAAATCAGAATAATATGTTGATATGCTTTATCTTACAATTAATTGCAACCAATGTTGCCACAACGGGGCGTATGATTACATAAAATTTTGCTATATTTGTACTTTCTTGAATAAATTTTGTGTTACGCATTGGTGAAAACAGGTAGATGGTTCAGGCATTCATGAAATTTCCAAATACGGTGAGAATCATAAAAAAATTTGGGCAATTCATACAGCTGATCACCATGGTATTAAACCACATTTTCATTATTGGGAAAAGGGGGAACCAACTGGAAAGGCTTTACCATTAACACCTGATAAAAAGGAATTGTTAGATAAAATTAAAAATTTCGATTATGGAGAAAAAAAGTAAAGAACAAGAACATCGTGCTCCAGGCACACCTATCAGCCCCTATACCCCGGACATAGTATGGGATTTGAACGGAGATCCCATGAATGCGAAATATCCGCCTAACATAGAGAAATATGGATACACATTCAATGGTTATCCTAATGGAAATTATGAGACATTCTTCTACGACTTTGCAGTACAGCTTTATGACTTAAGGTTTTCATATAAGGGCAAAAACTATTACGCTCTTTCTGAAAAAGATTATGTTGCATTGTGTGATGATAATTTCACTGAGGAATACGAAGTTTTCCCACATGCGAATGCGTTCATAGAAAATTTCAAAATCGATGGGCGTCCGCTTATAGACCTCATTGACGAGTTGGAGGATGTTGAACAAGTGTAATGTGTTAGGAAAAGAAGTGTTTGAATAAATAACAGATTACTGAATAGATAAGAGAGCCTGTATATTGCGTACAGGCTGCTCTTGAGTATAATAATATTCGTAATCTTGTTAAAATTTGTGGCTACCAATTGTACTGATAGATACTATGCTCAACCGATAATCATTTATAGTTGTATTCGTACAGAGAAAAACTTAACTATTTATTTCTTACTTCTTCTATTTATACAAAAATTTTTTATAATATTGCAATTGTTTGTTCACTCTATAGATAAAATTAAAAATTTCGATTATGGAGAAAAAAAGTAAAAAACGACGACGTCTTACTCCAGGCACACCTATCAGCCCCTATACCCCGGACATAGTATGGGATTTGAGCGGTTTCCCTATGAATGCGAAATATCCGCCTGATTTAGAGAGATATGGAAGTACATACGATGGCTATCCTAATGTGAATTCTGAAATAATGTTTTACGAATTTGCTGTACAAGGTTATGACTTAAGGTTCTCATATAAGGGCAAATACTATTACGCTGTTTCATCCGAGGATCATGTAGCATTGTGTGATGATCATTTCACTGAGGAATATGAAGTGTTCCCCCATGCGAATGCGTTCATAGAAAACTTCAAAATCGATGGGCGACCGCTTATAGACCTCATTGACGAGTTGGAGGATGTTGAGCAGGTGTAATATGCCAAAAGATTTTGTATAATTTCATATTAATGAAGTGCCATATTGAAAATTTCGATTATGGAGAAAAAAAGTAAAGAACAAGAACGTTGTGTTCCAGGCACACCTTTCAATCCATATTCCCCAGACATAGTATGGGATTTGAGCGGTTATCTCGTAAATGCAAAGTATCCGCCTGACATAAAGAAATATGGATACACATTCAATGGCTATCCTAATGGGAATCATGAGACATTTTTTTTTGACTTTGCAGTACATCGTTATGACTTAAGGTTCTCATATAAGGGCAAAAACTATTATGCTGTTTCATCCGAGGATCATGTAGCATTGTGTGATGATCATTTCACTGAGGAATATGAAGTGTTCCCCCATGCGAATGCGTTCATAGAAAACTTCAAAATCGATGGACGACCTCTTATAGACC
>JAJPZD010000206.1 GCA_021204605.1 Prevotella sp. | reverse complement strand
GAAAATTGATGATTTGCTTGCAGCGAAGAACAAGGAAATCATGACGGTATAATTTTTCGTGAGGGGACTCGTAATAAAAAACACGGGGAGCTGGTATTCCGTACTTACGGAAGACGGTCAGACCGTGGAATGTAAGATAAAGGGTAATTTCAGACTTATGGACATCCGCAGCACCAACCCGGTCGCTGTGGGTGACCGTGTGTCGATATTGCGCAACCAAGAAGGCACGGCATTCATCACCGACATCGAGGACCGCACTAATTATATCGTACGCAAGTCGTCCAACCTCTCCAAGCAAAGTCATGTCATAGCCGCCAACATCGACCAGGCGTTCCTTGTCGTTACCGTCAATCATCCCCAGACCTCAACAACCTTCATAGACCGTTTTTTGGCATCGGCAGAGGCCTACCGCATTCCTGTCGTATTGGTTTTCAACAAGACCGACATCCTGACCGAAGAAGAACTGCATTATCAGGAGATGATGATTTCGCTTTACGACAACATCGGTTACGGTTGCATCGCTGTGTCGGCATTAAACGATGCCACCCCATCACAACTTGAACCGCTGTTGAAAGACAAGATAACTCTTTTCAGTGGCAACAGCGGCGTGGGAAAGAGCACGTTGCTGAACAAGATAATGCCAGACCTAAACCTCAAGACAGGCGAGGTGAGCAATGCACACAACAAGGGAATGCACACCACCACATTCAGTGAGATGTTCCCCCTGCCCTACGGCGGTTGGGTGATAGACACCCCCGGCATCAAAGGCTTCGGCGCGTTCAGTATGGAGCCCCGCGAGATTTGCGGCTATTTCAAGGATATATTCTATTTCTCAAAAAAATGCCGTTTCAGCAATTGCCTGCACGTCAATGAGCCTGGCTGTGCGGTGCGTGCTGCCGTTGACGAGCATTACATCTCTGAAAGCCGCTACACCTCATACCTCAGTATGCTGAAAGACAAGGACGAGAACAAATACCGTGAGGCTTATTAAAGAAACACAAAGTAGGGAATAAAAAAGAGAACAGCCATGAAGATGAACGCAGAACTTGAGATGGCATGGAACATCGTTGAGAAAACAGGCTCCAACCTGTTTCTTACGGGAAAGGCGGGAACAGGAAAGACAACATTCCTCAAGGAGTTGAGAGACAAACTGCCCAAGCGGATGGTGGTGCTCGCCCCTACCGGTATTGCGGCTATAAACGCAGGGGGCGTTACCATTCATTCCTTTTTCCAACTGCCCCTTTCTCCTTATATCCCCGGCACTACATTCAGCAGCAAGGACAGCAGGTTTCAGAAAATCAACAAACTCAAGATAAACATCATTCGCACTATGGACCTCCTCGTAATCGACGAGATAAGTATGGTGCGTGCCGACCTCCTCGACGCCATCGACTCCGTGATGCGACGTTACCGTGTGCACAGCAAGCCCTTCGGAGGGGTGCAGCTGCTTATGATTGGCGACTTACACCAACTAACGCCTGTCGTGAAAGGTGATGAGTGGACAATGCTTAGTGAGATTTACGATACCCCCTATTTCTTCTCCAGCAAGGCGTTGAACATGTCAGAATATGTTACCATCGAGTTGAAGGACATCTTCCGCCAGCAGGATGCGAAATTTATAAACCTTCTAAATCAGATAAGGGAAAACAGAGCAACCGACGAGACACTTCGTGAGCTGAACAAACGCTACATTCCCGACTTCACGCCGCCGGCAAACAGCGATTACATCCGCCTGACCACCCACAACCTGCCGGCACAGAAAATCAACGAGCGTGAACTAAGCCTGCTGCCCTCTAAGGAATTTGTGTTTACAGCGGAAATAGAGGGAACTTTCCCCGAAACTTCCTACCCTGCCGACCAGAAACTCGTGTTGAAACAAGGGGCACAGGTGATGTTCATAAAGAACGACCCAGAAAGGCGGTTCTTCAACGGCATGATCGGGGAGGTAATCTATGTCAACAACAAAGAGATAATAGTCAAGGGCAAGAACTCCGAAGATGATGAACCGTTCTACCTGAACCGCATGGAATGGACCAACTCCAAATACACCCTCGACAACGACACAAAGGAGATAAAAGAAACCGTCGAAGGGGTGTTCCGACAGTTCCCCCTGCGCCTCGCCTGGGCGATAACAATACACAAAAGTCAGGGCCTCACTTTCGAACATGCCATAATAGACGTAGTGCGGTCTTTCGCACACGGCCAGACCTACGTGGCACTAAGCCGTTGCAAGACTCTTGAGGGTATGGTGCTTAGCTCTCCGTTGCAGCACAGGTCGATAATCAGCGACAGGACGCTCGACTCGTATCTACATGACATCAGCTCTCATGTACCTACCGAAAGTTCTCTTTCTTCTCTTGAACGCAACTATATTATCAGTCTGCTTGACGAACTGTTTGACTTCACCGCCCTGCAGTCGTCATTCAATTCTCTACTTAGGATTATAGATGAGCATTTCTACAAGAAATATCCGAAGTTGCTTGACGAGTACCGCAATACAGGAAAGACATTCATCGGGATTATTGACGTGGCACGGAAATTCCGGCACCAATACATAGAACTGTTGGGAACACAGCACGACACATCGGATAAGCATTTACAGGAGAGAATACACAAGGCGGCGGATTATTTCTTGGAGCAGCTTAGTCCTTTCTCTGTACTGCGTGAAAAAACAACGATACAGACGGAAAACAAACTGTTGAAACTACAGCTACAGGAGCGCCTCAACGCCTTTTCTGATGACCTTATGCTGAAAGGCCGACTTCTGAAATACCAGACAGAGAACGATTTCTCCGTTTGCGACTATCTCAACGTCAAGGCAAGAATAGTCCTCAACATAGATGGCGCCTCGCAAGAAAAGCCCGACAAGTCAAAGCGTGCCAAGAAAACAAAAGAGGAAAAGCAGAAAAAGATACCCACAAAACAAATCAGCTACGACATGTTCCGCAAGGGCATGACTATAGAGGAGATTGCCATAGAACGTGGCTTAGTGGAAACTACGATTTTCAACCACCTCGCCCATTATGTACGGTTAGGCAACCTGCAACTCGATGATATAATCCCAGAATACCATTTGGATGAAATACTGGATTTCTTACATTATAATCCGGATTGTGAATCAATAGCCCAAATGAAAGCAGCCCTCGACCCCGACATCTCCTACAACGAAATAAAATTAGCCCTCGAACTCCTCCAGAATTAAAATTCTTCATTCTTCATTTCCCATTCTTCATTAGAATACATTCGGCTTCAGCCGCATCGAACTCTTAACTCTTAACTCTTAACTCTTAACTTGCGAAGCATAGTTTTTCATTCTTCATTCTTCATTTTTCATTTTTCATTTGCGAAGCATTGTCCCCACACCCACGTGCATCCTGTCTGGACTCCCTCCCTATGGGGGAGGGCTGGGGAGGGGCTTTTTTCGCCTCTGCCTCCGGAATGGGCACATTGCCAGCCTTGATGTTTTTCAGCAGCCACGCCATATTGCGCCCCAGCACACGCATAGTCTGCAGGCCTTCAGCATCCTGCGACGCCTCGCCCTGTGTCCTGCCGTGCACGCTGTTCCAATATATCGACGACACCACCGGCATATTGTTGATCGTAAAATACTTGTTCAGGCGGTCAAACACGGCACTTGCACCACCACGACGGCACACGACCACAGAAGCGCCTGGCTTATATGCCAAATATTTGCCGCACGTAGAGAAAAGCCTGTCTAAAAGGGCGCAAAGTGAACCGTTAGGACCGGCATAGTAGGTAGGCGACCCGACAACAAGGGCATCCGCCGTCAGCACCTTCTCGCGTACCTTATTATATAACTCGTCCTGAAAAGCGCAATGCCCCAGTTCAGCGCACTTGCCACAGGCGATACAACCCTGCACGGCCTTCGTACCTATCGATACAATCTCCGCACTCACCCCATTCTCTTCCAATGCCTTTGCCACCTCCGACAAGGCGATGAACGTATTGCCATGTGGATGTGGACTGCCGTTAATCAATAATACTTGCATACTCCTATCTTTTTGTTCCTGCAAATTTAATTGTTTTTCTTCATTTTCCATTTCCCATTTTTCATTTTTCATTTTTCATTTCCCATTTTTCATTTTCCATTTTTCATTTGATTACATTCGGACCCCGTCCGCATCCAACTCTCTCCCTCAATAAATTGGGGAGCTACACTTAACTCTTAACTTCCCAACACCCCGCAAGGCAAGTCCCCCTTAGGGGGGGGGGATTTAGGGGGCTTTCCCCACACCCACGTGCATCCTGTCTGGACTCTCCCCCTATTGGGG
>JAJPZD010000019.1 GCA_021204605.1 Prevotella sp. | reverse complement strand
GCTCCAAGGACGTAGGTGGGAGGCGAGGGTGTTGCACTTCTATGTTGAATGTACAATTTATTAAAAAACAAATTCCAAAGATTATAAAATGATGAACATATCATAAAACTTCATCCAATATCAATAATTTGGCAGCAATATAGTTTTTTAATAATTTGGGTGATTGTCGGATAAGAAAAATTTTCTAATTTTGCAGTCTGAATTGCAATCCAGGCGATGAAGCTCGTTATAATGACCCAACCTACATTCTTCGTTGAAGAGGACAAAATACTCACAGCACTCTTTGACGAAGGGATGGATGATTTGCACATTTGCAAGCCTGGGGCATCGCCGATGTATTCAGAGCGGCTGTTGTCGCTGCTCCCCGAATCCCTTTGCCGTAAGATTGTAGTACACAACCACTTCTACCTGAAAAGCGAGTTTAATTTGGCGGGCATACATATTGATGACCCAATACAACAAGTGCCAAGTAATTACAAAGGGAAATACGGCATGACATGCTCCGATATCAGAGAGTTGGCTAATATGAAGAAGCAGGCGGATTACGTTTTTTTGCGCTGCACTTTTGACAATGCGATAGAGGGAAATAGTCAGGTTATCACATTAGGACAAATTGAGGATGCAAATATCGAAGGACTTATCGACAAGCGAGTATATGCCTTCGGGGACATCAGTCTTGATGACGTAAGGCACGCAAAAGATCTCGGTTTTGGGGGAGTGGTAGTATGTGATGATTTATGGCGCAGGTTTGACATACAGAACGAGCCCGACTACAAAGACCTGATTGGCCATTTCTACAAATTCCTCAAAGCAGTCTCATGAACAAATCAAACAAAGATATTAACAAAATGGACGAAGAAAGTTCTTTATTGGTATTCGCCGGTACGAGTACCATGTATTTGGGCGAGAAGATATGCAAGTACCTCGGATGTCGTCTCGGCAATCTCGTGATTACAAAGTTTTCTGACGGTGAGTTTTCCGTCTCCTACGAGGAGTCGATCCGTGGGCGAGACGTATTCCTCGTACAGAGCACATTTCCGAACTCCGACAATCTGATGGAACTGCTTCTTATGATAGATGCGGCAAAACGGGCGTCGGCACAGAGTATCAATGCCGTAATTCCATACTTCGGTTGGGCACGGCAGGACAGGAAAGACAAGCCACGTGTAAGTATCGGAGCAAAGTTGGTTGCAGACCTGCTTACTGCCGCCGGTATCAACCGACTTATCACGATGGATTTACATGCCGACCAGATACAAGGATTTTTCAATGTCCCCGTTGACCACTTATATGCATCAGGAGTGATACTGCCATATCTTCAAAGCCTGCAACTCAAGAATCTTGTTATCGCCTCTCCAGACGTTGGTGGCAGTAAACGAGCCAGCAACTATGCCAAATATCTCGGTTGTCCGTTGGTTCTCTGCAATAAGAAGCGCGTAAAGGCGAATGTCATTGAAAGTATGCAGATTATCGGTGATGTTCAGGATAAGAATGTTGTGTTGATTGATGATATGGTTGACACAGCCGGCACCATAACGATGGCTGCCAACATAATGAAAGAAGCAGGTGCAAAGAGTGTCAGGGCATGCGCCTCTCATTGCGTGATGAGCGGTCCCGCTACCGAAAGGGTTGAGGAATCCGCACTTGAGGAAATAGTATTCACTGACTCAATACCATACTTAAAGCAAAGTTCCAAGGTGAAGCAGTTGTCGGTTGCCGAAATGTTCGCCGAGACTATCCGCAGGGTAATAAATCACCAGAGTATCAGTTCGCAATATCTGTTTTAAATGAAAATATGCTATATATGCGGTGTAGTAGCCGTTATGTTCGTCCTGACGGCATGCCAACCTAATAAAAGCAAGGCAAACAACGAGGTTTCCACAACCGAAGCAGTTGAGGAGCAGACGGTGGAAAATCAAAACGTGATTTCATTTGTGCAAAACGACATGGATAACATACCTGTTGATGCGACGGAAGAGTTTGCCAAGCACAAGATTACAATAATCGACTTCTGGGCGAGTTGGTGCCCTCCTTGCAGGCGTGAAATGCCAAATTTAGTGAACATATATAATAACTATAAGGACAAAGGACTTGGAATTATCGGTGTCTCTCTTGATGAGGATAAAGAGCAATGGACGAATGCCGTGAAAGGCATGAACATGACATGGACACAAGTGTCTGACTTGCATGGCTGGGACAATCAGGTTGCGGTGAAATACGGTGTCCGCTCCATTCCTTACACTATGCTCGTCGATAGCAAAGGAACTCTCCTCGCCATAGAATTGCGTGATAATGAACTCGAAGCCTTTGTCGCAAAAAAATTAGAATAAGTATAAACAATCAAGCAAAATAATCGCTATTCTGCACATTCCCCAAGGGGGGGGGGCTTGGGGGCTTTTCTATGATTTCTGTTGAATCACTAAAAATCGAGTTTGGCATAAAGCCATTGTTCAGCGATGTTAATTTCGTGATAAACGACCGTGACCGCATTGCGTTGGTCGGCAAGAACGGTGCGGGAAAATCTACATTGCTAAAGATTCTGTGCGGCATCCAGAGGCCTTCGGAAGGCACTGTCACGGTGTCAAGCGGCTCTACGGTTGGCTATTTACCGCAGGTGATGATTTTGCAGGACAACACCACCGTGCGTGAAGAAGTCCGCAAGGCATTCAAGGGGAATACCGAACTAAAGAAGCGTCTTGCCAAGATGAGTGCAGAGTTATCACAACGTACTGATTATGAAAGTGATGAATATCTTGCATTAGTACAGAAGTTCACACAGGAGCACGACCGCTATATGCTGTTAGGGGCAGACAATTACGAGGCAGATATTGAGCGCACACTGATAGGATTGGGCTTCCTTCGCACTGACTTTGAGCGGTCCACAGGTGAGTTCAGTGGTGGCTGGCGAATGCGTATCGAATTGGCAAAACTGCTGCTCAGCCGTCCTGACGTGCTTTTGCTTGACGAGCCTACCAACCACCTTGACATCGAGAGCATCCAGTGGCTTGAACAGTTTTTGGCACAGAGTGCCAAAGCCGTAGTGATTGTAAGTCACGACCGTGCTTTCATAAACAACGTCTGCAACCGCACGATGGAAATCAGTTGCGGCAAACTGACGGATTACAAGGTGAAATACGACGAGTTTGTCAAGCTCCGTGCCGAGCGTCGTGAACAGCAGTTGCGTGCCTACGAGAACCAGCAGAAGGAGATTGCCGACACAAAGGAGTTTATCGAGCGTTTCAGATACAAACCGTCAAAGGCCGTCCAGGTACAGAGCCGTATCAAGATGTTGGAGAAAATCGTGCCGATAGAGATTGACGAGGTGGACACCTCAGTTATGCACCTGAAATTTCCACCCTGCCTGCGCAGTGGCGATTTCCCGGTTATTTGTGATGATGTGCGCAAGGATTACGGTGAGCATACTGTGTTCGACCATGTTACGCTGACAATCCGCCGTGGCGAGAAGGTGGCGTTTGTGGGTAAAAACGGAGAGGGAAAGACAACCCTTGTGAAGTGCATAATGGGCGAGATACCCTTTACCGGGAATCTTAAAATAGGTCACAACATTCAGATTGGTTACTTTGCCCAGAACCAGGCGCAACTGCTTGATGAGAATATCAGCGTGTTTCAGACAGTTGATGATGTGGCGAAAGGCGACATCCGTTTAAAGATTAATAATATATTGGGAGCCTTCATGTTCGGTGGCGAGGCATCAGAGAAGAAAGTAAAGGTGCTTAGCGGCGGTGAGAGAAGTCGTCTTGCCATGATCAGGCTGCTGCTTGAACCTGTAAACCTACTAATTCTCGATGAGCCTACAAACCACCTTGACATGCCCTCAAAAGACGTACTGAAAGAAGCAATAAAGGCATTCGACGGTACGGCGATAATAGTGAGCCACGACAGGGAATTTCTCGACGGACTTGTTACTAAGGTATACGAGTTTGGGGGTGGCAGCGTGAGGGAACATATCGGTGGAATATACGATTTTCTGCGCTCCCATAATATCTCATCTCTCGACGCATTGGGAATATCAAAGTCGGTCAAACAGAAATCCGATGAAAATGCTGACAAAACTGACAATACCGATACGGACCAACAGGGGCAATCGGAATCCCGGCAATCATACGAGGAGCGGAAGGAGTTTCAGAGAAAACTCCGTAAGGCAGAAAAAGCAGTTGCTGACTCCGAGCGCAAAATCGAGTCAATGGAAAAACGTCTCAAAGAACTTGACGGCATACTGTGCAACCCTGAATCCGCCAATGATATGACACTCATCACTGAATACACATCCACAAAGAAAGCTCTTGACGAGGAAGTGG
>JAJPZD010000188.1 GCA_021204605.1 Prevotella sp. | reverse complement strand
ATATAAAAGTCCCCCATAAAGGTTACATAACTAATAAAAATTAATGCAATAAATGCAATTATATGCCCCCACGAAAATTTAAGGGTTTTGTTCCATGAATAATTATCGTTAGCCATTTTTTAATTCTTAGGTAGTAGTTTTTTTAATTGTCTTATTTTTTGCTCGTATTCAGCTATCTTGCGCCTGATAGCGTCATAGTCGGTTTCATCTCCAGGATTTTGCGGAGTTGGCTGTGGGTTGGTTACGACACCAACATCGACGATATCGTCAACTGGAATCTGACCAGAATTTAAATTATCGTCGTTGTCAGGGATTGGATGTGTTTCACGTTCCACTCTTTTGAAATCACCATTCTTTGTTGCTTCAAGAGCTTTGTCAACGATTACCATCGGGGGAATCCAGCCATAGACATCGGCTCCTGTACTGTACAGGGCATTGCGTGCCTGCTCTACGGTGAGGTCTTTCTTTATGGTTTTCATCAGTGCTATTGTGCCTGTTACTATCGGAGCTGCCATACTTGTACCGTCCAGACATTGGAACGTACTTGTAGGATATGAGCTGTAGATATCCTTGCCTGGCGCTGATATGTCGGAACATGGTCCATAGTTGGTGAACTCGGTCGGATACATCCTTTTATCGACTGCCGTAACTACAATTGATGACTCATTCCTGTTCTCGGGCGGAATACTCGTGAGAATGTCATCATTTCCTGCGGCAAATACCAATATGCAATTTTTCTTTGCGGCAAGTTTGCACACCCTTGCCCACAAGAAAGCCACGTTCTTGAATTGACTGTTGGCTATCTCTCCTTGTTGTTCCACAGGCAATACACTCAAACCTTTAAATGACGGTCCGATTGATATGTTAACAACATCAGCATCGTGGTGAACGGCATACATCACACCAGATACTAATGCGGACAGGGGACAACGCTTATTATCAAATACCTGAACAGGCATTATCTTGCATTTGGGAGCCACACCAGATGCGCCATTATCATAATAATCATCAGAACCTGCGGCAAGTCCTGCCGTATGTGTTCCGTGTCCATCACCCACACTTAGTGAATTGTTTTGGGTAAAAACATTGTAGGCCTCAGTAATTCTCCCCTTAAACATCGGGTGGCTCGACTGTATTCCATCATCGACAATCGCCACCTTGATATCAGGTGAGCCCTGTGTATATGCCCACCCTTGTTTCAGATGTATGGCACTGAGATGCCAACCAATATCTTTTGTTCCGGAATCACTGATTTTACCGTTAAGCTCATAGATTTCTTCATCAAAGACTATGAATTTATGGTTCGGTATCTTGGCATTAATTGTCTCACGGATATGTGCCCTTTCATTTTCCGGTACCTGTATAACAAGAAGTTTCACTTCTTTATCAAATCCAATAATCGAATATTGGTCTCCGGGGTATGCTTTCTTGAAATCCTTTGCCAATGACTCTACATCGTCATTCTCATTTTCCATGAACAAGAAAAGACGGTTGGCAATGATATCGGGCATTCCCGGTTGTTCTATTATCGGTGGCTCTTCTCCACCTTCACCCATAACCGGAGCAACTATCATGTCTCCATCAGGCAGTTTTCCATCGTCTCCTGTAATGGGACGGACAGCACCGTTATCATCAATCACTTTACCATCAGAACGCCTTATTGTGTCAACAGGTACTACGCCATTGACAGGATGCCGATGTGAGCAGGCCCCGCATGAGCGCAACAGGTGTGATAGAAGCCACAAACACAACAGGAAAAGCAATATCCACAATAACCATTTCAGACAGCCTTTACCAGCAAATAGTCTTGTAAGCCACAACCAGAAACGCTTGTACCATGGTATGGTTTTTTCATATTGGGCATGGAACGTCTTGTCACCATCAACAAGACAGTTTAATGGAGATATATCCCAACCTTTAAACTTATATCCCTTATTTGGCAACACAGAAGGTATCTCACTTGTAGTCAATCTCGTATTTGCTGCCTTTTGTATTTGCCCCGCACCGTTTAATTTTCCATGTTCACCTGCAACAAACTTGCAGTTATAAAATATGTCTTCGGGTTCTTTAAGTGGTACAGGAGGTTCAGGCACAACTACTGGTTTTTCCACCATATTATATTGTGCCGTAAATGTATTATCACAGGTTACTTCTAAACCGACAGGAGATGGCTCCCAGCCAGTAAGCTCCCACCCCTCATCGCATATTATCTTCGGTAAATCATCTTGAGAGATTGTCGTTCCCTTTGACTTTTCCACAATTCCAAATATCTTGTCAGCAAGTCTTCCATGCTCACCCGGCGAGAATGTCAGCCTATAATTAGGATAATATTCATGTATTATTTGACCAATTACCGTATGCCTCTTTGTGTCTGGTGTCATGCCCCATGCAACGAGAAATACCTTGTCGTCAGCACAGTAAATCCTATCATCGTCTAAATACTTGATTGCGCTGCCAAGTATTTTCAAGTCCTCACCACTAAGTTTCTCTGCAGCTTCCCTGAATTTTCGAACAGTATCGTTTTTTATTGCTTCATATTTTTTGCGTTTCTCGCCAGACAAATCGGAGAGTTTTATAGGGTGTTCAGTCCATTCGTCAATATACCAACTTATATGTCCGTTATCTTCATTATAAGATGGCACTGACAAGAAATGCTGATACTCAGTAGGCACAGCCATTCTTACGACACTATTCACGTTGTTGTATCTAAGATACATAGGGTCACTGCCTATTCCCTGAATATCAGTGAAACAGGAGACATCCGTATAACATAGTTCCCTTTTTGCGTAAAATGTGTGGTCTGCCATAATATTCTACTGGTATAAATGTTCACAACTGTCTATTATTTCTTTTATCTCAGCATTGGCAATAGGGTCTTGACGTGAGATATCGCTCGCATATATAAGTCCTATTGTCACCAAATTCATCCATCTCTGGAAATTATCCCATAATGGAAGTTTATGGAGTATTTCCATGTTTATGTTAACTTTTTTAATTTCATTGACAGCATCGTCAAGAGCTTTAAGTGTTTGCAACAACGGTTGTGGCTTTCTGACAATATTACAACAACTGTCGGTTGTATTAATAGTTATTCCACATCTTTGTGCCTTTGCGTTTATTTCGGCTATTTCACTGTCCTTGATGTAACTCCTGCCTACTGTACTTACAAAGTTGTTCAATGTCAGTGATGCGAAGTCAGCTATTACATTAGGCTGTTCTCTGACGTCGAACATATTACTGTACATGGCTATCTTATTAGAAATTTCTTTCTTTAAACCAACTTTCTTGAAAAGGTTCACCAACATAAAAACAACGTCGTTTGCATGTGGCAGAATTGTCTCAAGTTCCTTTGCCTGCGTATTCAGATAGTCAACCCAAAAATCAGCAATATGCTTCGCCACCACATCAGCTACTGTGGTAAGAGTCTCAGTCTCATTTGAAACAACATCTTCCAACGTGTAACCATTCTTCTTGAAATTCTCATCAAGTTGTTTCATGTCACAAGCAAAATAGTCACATAGTCTTTGGACGTTCCTTTCCTTGTCATCCTTTGGATTAATGCCTACCAAAGCCCGCATGAAACTTATGGATGAAAAATCTTTCGGTGTGTCTGTATGGCATATTATAATATTGTATGCTATATTACGGATGTCACCTACTGATACCATCAACCTGTCGATAATCTGACCGAAAATTTCCGGCTTAGAGCCAATAGTTCCAATTAAAGACAACCGAATATCACCTGTGATTTGTTTCACTTTACGGTTTTTCTCCTCGCTGTTTTCTGGCTCATAATGGATAACCAGCTTATTCATCATTTCCTGTTTTATTTTCCTCAACTCTGACAGATACATCTTCTGTCGGGCATCATCAATTACCGGTGCTATTGAATCGAGTCCACGTATTATCGCTTTCGAGCCGTCATTGTTAATGGTGGCGACATCGTTCCATGTCTGTTCTGGATTGGCGAAATGTCTTTGCACAAAATCATTGCGAAGAAAACTTCTCCTAAGACATTCCATATAATTTGGAAAATCAGGATAAATGTATTCTGCCGTCTCACATGACTTTACATCACCGTCATCATACCCTTTAAAAAGGTTGTTCTTCCTTGACCAATAGAAATCGCGGAGAGGATAGATATTTTGGAAAACATGCGTGGATTTTCCTTTTTCGTCGGGTATCCATTCTTCCATCCACTTGTTGGGTTTTATAATCTCCGGTATTACGGTATCAAATCTATTCCAATGTTCATCTAATTTGTCTATATTCGATGGCGTATCTGCCTTGGTACGCTCAAGGTCTATATTGAATTTAGTTGCTATAAAGAATAGAGGAGCTATAT
>JAJPZD010000211.1 GCA_021204605.1 Prevotella sp. | reverse complement strand
TTCCACACCATTTTGCCGCCACTGCTCTTGTATGGTTTGCCGTTCTCGTCAGGGAAATCAAACTGCACGAACCAGTAATCATAGAGTTGCTTTGACATCGCCTCTAAATTTTGGTTTATCTGAAGATTGATTTGTATTTTCTTCTCTAAATCAAAAATTAATTTGCCAATGTTCTTTTCTTCATCGTATGTGAAAGACGGAATTTCAAAACGCATTATTTGATCTCTATCACCGCGAGGCATTTTGGTGCCCTTAGCACCTTGCATAACATAATCATAAAAAGCGTCTTGTAATAAAATGGCATACAAAAAATGTGGCAAATGTTTTTCCTTTACTCTAAAAACGAGAACATCTAATGAACATCCACCCTCAAAATCGGATAGCAAAACCTTTTTAAGATATGGACGGATATTGGCAACTAATACATCTCCTTTCTGAAAATGCGTAAGACCACATGGCTCAGGTGGTAAATTGATTGCACATTTTCTGCCTCTTTTATTTTGCAATAAAGAATCTGTAGTAACATACGTTTCCAATGAAACATCATTACTGTTAATTTTATCAGTCACATATTTTGCAATACTCGCTAATTTCATTTCTTATACAGTCCTTAATTCACTATTTAAATTTCAATGCTTTGAGTCCCTTCATTATTTCAGATTCTAATCTATGACTTTCTGAAAACAGTTTTGTTAGAGTTTGCACATATTTTGTCATACGCCTATTAAATTCTTCTTTTGTGATGTCAACATATTTAATCTTAATGTCGAAATATTGACCAGCTAAAAGGCCATATCCTTTCTCTTTAATCTCATCGTATGACACGACAACAGAAAAACTTTCAACTGTTTCTTTATGTAGGAATGTGCCGACAATCTTTTCCACCTCATTGTCATTCAGACGAACTTTTTTAAGCCCATTTGTTTCCTTAAATTCCTCACCCATTTTACTTGCGTCGATAAGCACAACTTTATTAGAAGTTGCGGATTTATCTAAGAACAGCACACTAACATTTGCATCTGTATTTGCGAATACTTTGCTTGGCATTGATATACAGCCATAAACCCAACGCTCATCTACAAGACGTTTTAGAATCTTGCTTTCAATACCAGATTTTGCTGTTGTAAAACCTATTGGGACCACGATAGCACCCTTGCCTGTCTTTTTCAAGGAATTAATAACATGTTGGATGAAGCAAGTATAGATTGCCATGGATTCTTTCTTTTTCGTAGGAACAGTAGGGACGCCGGCCCAAAAGCGTGCCGGCATAGCGGCGATTTTCTCCCTTGTGTCAGAGAAATCCATTTTGAAAGGAGGATTGCTGACTACAAAATCAAACTGGCGGAGCTGTTGCTTGTCATTGCTTTTGTGATAAGGAGAAACGAGGGTGTCGCCTTGGATGGCATGGTCGAGAGAAGAAACCAGTCCATTCAGGAGTAGGTTGAGTTTCAGCATTTTGTTACTTCGTTGGGAAATATCCTGCGAGAACATAGTGCAGCGGTCCTCGCCAATCTGGTGGGCAAGTGCCATGAGGAGAGTGCCAGTACCAGCCGACGGGTCGTAACATTCCATGTTGTGAAGACCGGCATTATCCCCGACGAGCAGTCTTGCCATGATGGTGGCGATAGCATGAGGCGTGTAATACTCGGCATATTTGCCGCCTCCAGCCGTGTTGTAATCTTTTATAAGGTATTCAAAAATGCTTGAGAAAAAATCATAGCTTTGGGAGAAAGCCTCCTCAAAAGAGAAGTTCACCAATTTATCTACTAAGGCGCGGGCGAAGGGCGCACGCTCTGCTGTGTCAGTGACAAAGGGAGTGAGCGGTTCGAAAATGAGAATTTTCGTATTCGCAGTAGTCTGAGTGGAGAAAATACCTGCGTTTTTCTCAGCGATGTCCGTCATTGTAGAGTCAAAAATAGTGTCAAAATCCCCTCTATTCTGTTGGTTCCATAGGGTGGATATCAAGTGATACGGTTCAAGAAGCGGCACGTCAGGAGATATTACTCTCTGAATCAGTTTTCGCTCATTATCGGAAAGATTACCGTAGGTTGTCTCCCATTTCTCATCGGGAGTGAATTTCTTGGCAATCTCACTTTTGGCATTTTTCAATTCATAGCCGAACTTGTCATTCAGGAATTTATAGAGAAACACCTGAGTGATAATCTTGTATTCATTACCATCGTTGCCCATGCCGTATTTCTGGCACGTGGCTTTAAGGCTGTCGATGAGTTTTAAGGTTTTATCTTTGATGTCTGCCATAATCAGGCTGTGCCGTAAGTGGCGTTATATTGATTGATATACTGTTGGGCAATTCTTGACTGAATGAATTCATAATCCTCATTCTCTGCCTTGATTTGTGGGAAATGGTATAGGCATCCGGCAATGAGGCTGTTAACAGTGCGGTAGAAATATTCATCCCGTCTCAATATGTCATTGCGGTTATAAACCTTTTCGTCTATATCCTGTTTTATGATTTTGAGTATAGCGAGTATCTCATCATCCTGGAAAGAGAACATCGGTTTCTGGTTCTTTTCTTTCCTCTTGTTGTTCACTTCGCGGATGCGCTTGTGGACACGTGCGAACTTCACATCCCCGTTATATTTTTTCAGTAAGGCGTTGTTGCGTATCTGCAGGTTTTGAAGACGTTTCATTATGTCGTCAAGAGCCTTTGTCTCCTCATTAAATTTTGCAATGCTGTCAATGACAAAACCATGCTCCTTAAATCTTTGCATGAAAGCATCACGCAAAGAGATAAATTCAGGGTCCTCATAGTCGAAATTCTGAGTGAACGAGGTTATCGTGCGCTGCCATTTGTCTTTCAGTTCTACGCCGCCGGAGATGAGACGCAGTTCCTCCTCGCTAATTTTTGAGAAAGTGAACTCGATATCCATCATCGCCTTGTTGATGAGTTTTTTCGTCTCATCACTCGTGAAGAAGGCCTCCTTTTGGTTGATGATGTCGATACGTCGCTGCACCTCCGACAACAGTTGAGGCAGTTTGGTAACCTGCAGTTTGGCAAATCTCTCTTTCATATCCTCATCCCCGAAGGTGCGCACTATATTGGCGATGTTTTTTGCCTCCGTGAGAGCGTTTTTCAGTTCTAAGAGTACAGCCTTGTCTTCCATTGTTGATATTTCCGAAGAAAAGTCCTCCGCATTGTCGTAGGAATAGTCAAAGAGCGTCTGTCGGATTTTCTGCATTTGACTGACAATCTCGTCTTTATCCTCTATCACCTGAGTAAAAGTGTCAGTGGTATTTCCCTCACCAGTCTCGTCTATATCATTGAAACGATTCAATTCATTCAGATACGCTTGGTTGGTCTCATCGAAATTTTTCTTTATGTCAGCAAAGTCAATCAAAAAGCCATAGCGCATATCCTTGTAAGGGCGGTTTACACGGGTGATAGCCTGCAACAGGTTATGGTCTTTCAGTTTTCTGCCAAAATACAGGCGTTTAAGTCGTGGAGCGTCAAAGCCGGTGAGGAGCATATTGAAGACAATGAGGATATCAATAGTCATGTTTTTCTTGAAATCCTTGATTATCTGTTTTCTGGTTTCCTTGTCATCAGTATCGTGAAGGATGAGGCCCGCTTTCAACGGCTTATACTGCGAATCATATTCACCTATTTCCTCACCCAATAGGCAAGTGCCATCAGCAAGTTTTATCTTAATTTGCCTTGGCTGACTTATTTCCATTTGTCTCTGGAAAAAGGCGAACAGCTTTCTTGCCTGTCCACTTGTCTCACAGATTACCATGCCACCCAAAGTATCGTCACCTTGTATTTTGCGAAACTCATTCAGGTCGTTAATTATGTAATTGCCCAGTTCAGAGATATAATTATCATGTTCAATGATTTCCGACATTCTCAACTCACGTTTCTGTACAAGCACATCCAACTTGTCGAAAGTCTCCGACAGGCGTTCCTTATATGAAGTCTCGATGTCCTCACGTATGATTTTCAACGTGTAGCCATCGGCAATAGACTTGTCGTAATAATAAGTATGCAGATAGTTGCCGAAAATTTTACAGCTTGCACGCTCCTCTTTCAAAAGGGGTGTTCCAGTGAGGGCAATTTTTATGGAATTTTTATCCGCCTCAAAAAGGTTGGCGAGGAAGCAGCCTCCTGGTCTATAACCACGGTGCGCCTCGTCGAGGATGAAAATGCGCTGAAGGTTTGTCGCGTATTCGATATTCACTTTCTCGGTGTTCTCGGCGAAACGCTGAATGTTGACAACGGTTATCTCCGCACTGCCGCTTGCACCTTGTCGTGCCTGATTGTCGTTGAATTGCCGCATAAGCTCCTGCCGTGTGCTGGCGGTGTTCACGGTAAGTCCTCTTGCCTCAAATTCCTGTGTCGCCTGTTCCAACA
>JAJPZD010000098.1 GCA_021204605.1 Prevotella sp. | reverse complement strand
GGGGCGCAAAGCGCGGTCAACTAAACGGCATGTAAGAATTTCATTGTCACTTGCCTTGCCTTCGCGCTTGGTAAAACCGCCTGGAAAACGTCCTGCAGCGGCATATTGTTCTCTGTACTCAACCTGCAAAGGCATAAAATCTGTTCCGGGAACTGCATCTTTTGCGGCACAAACAGTGGCGAGTAAGACGGTGTTGCCAAATCGGAGCACACACGAACCGTCAGCTTGTTTTGCCACTTTCCCGGTTTCAATGCTGATGGTTCTGCCATCAGGCAAAGAAACTGTTTTAGTAATTACGTTCATCTAAATTAAAAATATCTTTTACATCTTTCAAAAAATCGCACAAAGATACGTATTTTCTGTGAACAAAATTATAATTTGGCATTTTTTCTGTATTTAAAATCAATTTTTTGTAATGATACTTTGCATTGTGTCACTGAAAAAATATGACATAAGGTGTTATGTGGCTTTTAATATGGCTTTTTCTGAATTAAATATTATATTTTATATATCAATGTTGTAAGTTGCTTATTTTCAATACTTTATAGATTTGATATTTAGCTTTTTGACTAAATGGCGATTAAAAACGGTGTTTTTAGCTGTTTTTCGGACTAAAAATGGCGGTTTCTCATCTCCCGACCATACTTCCGCCAAAAGTTTAATTTAATATTACATCTGCAAAGGTAGTCAATATTTTCAGAGGAACAGCAAATCAAGATGAATTTTTTGCTGGAGGCAAAATCTCAAAGGGGGAATATTGCAGGGGGGCTCCCCCTTTTGGTAAATTCGGTAACGCCAGCCCGCACTTCAAAAAAAAATTTTTAAAATTTAAAATTTTAGAGATATGGACTGTATAGACTGTATCAATAGGGAATATCACCACCACAATAGAGAATATCCGCAATTATAGCAATCTTCCATGTAACGACCATTTGCGTAACATCACGAAAAAGGTTCGGCAATCTGTACTGAGAATGTCATCCACGTGAATATGTCTCTATATCTGAATATATCTCTATATGAATAGCAATCTGTAAAGGGAATATCCATTGTAATATGCAGATTTACCAAATTGCATAAATATGCATGAAATATACATTTAAAAAAATAGTTTTAATACTGATACATTTGCACTCGTATTTTTGTGGATTTTGTTTGTAGATGAAATATGGTTGTTTGTAGATATTAATCTATATTTTGTAGATATAAATAGGGGTTTTGTAGATAAAAAAAAGGGGTTGCGGTGCTTTTCTCACCCAACCCCTTGATGACGTTTTTAACAAACTGAATGTGTTTTACTTGATTTTTATCAAATTTCTACTGCTCCCGTCTCATAGTATTGGTTTTTTTCGTGTTCGGCAATCATCTCGAACATGACATCCCATAGCGCATCTTGGGCCTTGTCAAAATTTTCAATAAGCTCGTCACTGGGCGTATCCTCTGTTATGAACTCCTGCTCGTACATTACTACGAACTTGTTTGCGGCATCTCTTGTGCGTGCGAGTAGGTCCATGTACTTTTGCGTCTTTTCTGACAATCTTACTTGCCGCTGCTCTTGAATTTCTTTTGTTTCCATGATGAATTGAATTTAGTTAGTATTTAGATTTTCACTTGCAAAAATACGGTCGTTTTTCCTATCGTGCAACCCCATGCTTTTGAACTCTAACAGCCATTACTGCAACCCTTTATGATTTTCATCGGGATATTGAGAATATAAATTGCCGACAATAGCATTTATTTGCTTTGTGTCGCATTGACATATCAAAAGTGATAAGTTATGCCATCCAATGGAAAAACGCTCTTAAAACGCAAATGTGGGCTTTATTTGGAAAAATCTAAATAAAGGGATACGTGTCTCCCGACAAATATCCCTCAAAAAACGCATAATTATACAAACAAACAAGTTTATATTTTACCTGGCAGCATTGTTTTTTTTATTGGTGAACCTGCTCCTGCTGGTGCAGATATTCTTGCGATTCTCTTGTTCCTAATGCTCTCTGCATCATCAGCTCATGAACTCTTACATCTGAATTGAAGATAGTAAGTAATGCCGGTAATCCGCCGTATGATACTAATGGGCAGTAATCAACCCCATGCTTAATGGTGTAATCCATTAGAATGTTAAGAGAATCGGCTGCTGCTTGGGCTCGCTTATACAATTCCACTTGCAAAGGTGTTTGGAGTCTAATTTCGTTATCTGAAACTGCTTTCTGTTTGCCATATTCAGATATGACGGCCAGGCCTTCGTAATACTCAATATCGTTGCTGAACTTGTATGCTGGAACGTCAAAGCGCAACTTCTTGAGGATGGCGGAAATACGGTCTGTAAATGCTTTATCATCTACGCCATCGGTGAGTTTGAACCTTCCTTGATGCAGGCGGTTGAACTCTTCGGCATACTGTCTCTTGGCCTCAATAAGGATTTGTCGCTCGTCTTTGAGGAGATATGGAAACATAGACTCGTCAAAGATAACGCCCTCGTCTTTCAGAGCCTTAATGGTGTCATTTAACACTCTTGCAACTTTTTCCAGCCTCTGACGTTGGCTTTTAACAGCGTATTCATCACGATATATTACAGTGCCAATCTGAATGTTGTTTTCTCTTTTCATATTTGCCTCCTTTCTGCTTAATTTCCATATAAGTTTATATGGTTTTGTTTTCTCAGTTTAACTATATCCTTGAACTCCCGATCCTGGTGTTCGTAGATGCCGTCTTTGCCAATCTTATGCCCATACTCGTCTTGGGTTGGCTGTTCTGTACTGTCTTTACTAATTCCGTACGCTTGGCGTACATCAGCAACTAAACTCTCTATCATTTCGAGTTGCTGCTCCAATTTTGTTTTTGTCATAATTTGTGAATTTAAAATTAATATTAAGTAAAAATTTGTTACCAATCGGGCTGGGTGTCTGTGATGATACCCAGCATATTATCGGGTCTTGGGCGTGTGTGGTTCATCGTGTTAACGAGCCATATCCACTCGTGGAACGTGTAAATATCGGGCGTCAACATCACGTTGTGGGTCTTCAACAGCCTGTAAAGTGTGGCGATAGTGTGTTCTTGATGTTCCTTTAACGCCAGCCACAAGAACTCGCCATGCTTGCACACCCCCCAAACCGCTTTATCTATATTGGGGGCAACATAGACGGTCTGCAGCGTGTTATCGTCTGTGAGAATGTTCTCGCCGTAGAGCTGCCAATCTCTTGCTGTCTGCTTTTCTGTTATCATCATCTTGCGTTTTAGTTTCCGTTTACGAGGATACCCGCGAGCCTTGAGAGGTGCTCGTCTCTGTCGGCATCCTGCAACGGCAATAGTCCGATTCTATTACAAAGCTGGTCTATCGTCATACCATCGGGCAACAGTCCCCTTACAATGTTGGGAAGTAAGTAGAGAATGTTATGCGTTATCGCTTTCTTGAAAAGGTTTCCCAATTTCTTGAACGCATCCTTGCTCTGCTTATCGGCATTGGCGACAAGAAATTTCTTGGGGTCTTTCTGCTGCGCCAAAAGAGTAGATATTGTGATGTTTCCGCTGTATGCGCCATTGCCGTTAAGTCTTGTTTCTCTCCACTGCTGGAGGTGCTCGGCCGTTGGCAACAAGGTTACATTGCGGTTTTTCAACTGGTAAAGATGGGCAACACTGAGCGTATCGGTGTGGCTGAGTCCGATGATAACAGAGTTCGGATCGGCAACGGCTGTGTATAGTGCGAGGTCCTCTCCGTCAACGAGCGTAACGCTCTTTTCAGGATAAAGTCCAATAGATGGCCGCCAAAGAAGGATGCATAGTGCCGCTTTTTGTCTATTGGGTAGGCTGTATCGAGTCTGCCCTCATCGTCAAAAGTGAGCTCGGCAACATCGCATGGGAAGAACCCTGTCGTGCTGCTTTCGCCAAACTCAAGGCCGTTGAACTTCGGCAAAAGGGCTGGTCTTTGTGAGGGTGGCGTGTAATCGTACATCTTGCCCTGCGGGTCATGTTTACCGAAGGCATTGTATCGGTGGGTTCCTATGAAGTAGGCGTAAACGGCCGCATCGGTAAGTTCGAAGTCTTTATAGGCGGCATCTATCGCGTCAGTGAATGAATTGAGGCCGTTAAAGTTTCTGTATGGAACATACTGCGCGAGGTTTTGCTGGTAATCGCAGAATTTATTGATAAGCATTTCCTCGCCCTGGTCAAACAGTTTGTCGGGGTCAGTAGGGCAAAGGGTCAGCCCTTTCTTTGAAAACTGCTCGTATGCTTTCTCGAACAGATGCTCGGTGGCGGGACTGTACTTTTGTGGGAGGCCGTACGTTTGGCAGCTTTGGGCATACCACCCGGCAAACTCCCCTGCGTCTATTGGTGTGAGGAGGATGCCATCCTTTTTCCACTCACTACTTACAG
>JAJPZD010000162.1 GCA_021204605.1 Prevotella sp. | reverse complement strand
GGTAGTGATTTATTTTGTTGCTCAAGAAATAATCCCTAATTTTGTATCTCTGTTTTCTATATCTATAGATTATGGCAAAGGACAAGATTGCTTACGTATGTTCTAACTGTGGGTACGACTCCCCAAAATGGTTGGGGAAATGCCCTAACTGTGGGAAGTGGCAGACGTTCAAAGAAATTCGTGTATCTTCCGACTCTGGACAGAATGCGGCTGTCTCGGCGGCGGCTTCGATGAGAAAGGCTGCTGTCTCTGACAAGAACCGTCCTTTGCCGCTCCGGGACATCTCTGTAAAGGAGGAGCCGCGCATCGATATGCACGACACGGAACTCAACCGTGTACTTGGCGGCGGTCTTGTAAAGGGGTCTATCGTACTGCTCGGCGGTGAGCCAGGCATTGGAAAGAGTACTCTCACTTTGCAGACTATCCTTAAAATGACAGGACTCAAAATCCTCTATGTGAGCGGTGAGGAGAGTGCCCGCCAACTGAAAATGCGGGCGGAGCGTATCGGCTACTCCGACTGCGACAACTGTCTTATCTTCTGTGATACTTCACTCGAAAATATTTTCAAATACATAAAGGAGACGGCCCCTGAACTTGTCGTGATTGATTCTATCCAGACTATCAGCACGGAGACGGTTGACAGCTCGCCGGGCAGCGTCACGCAGGTACGTGAGTGCGCATCGGCTCTGCTCCGCTTCGCTAAGTCGAGTGGCGTGCCGGTCATCCTCATAGGGCATATCAACAAGGAGGGTACTCTCGCCGGTCCGAAAATCCTTGAGCATATCGTTGACACGGTGATTCAGTTTGAGGGCGACCAGCATTATATGTACCGCATTCTCCGCTCCATAAAAAACCGCTTCGGCAGTACATCAGAATTGGGTATTTATGAAATGAGGCAGGATGGCCTACGGCAGGTGGAAAACCCTTCAGAACTGCTTCTCACGCAGGAGCATGACGGTCTCAGTGGCGTGGCTATCTCCTCTGCTGTCGAGGGAATACGCCCGTTCCTTGTCGAGACTCAGGCTCTCGTCTCATCGGCTGCCTACGGCACGCCGCAGCGCAGTGCCACTGGTTTTGACCAGCGTCGCCTGAATATGCTCCTCGCCGTCCTTGAAAAGCGGGTGGGCTTCAAACTGATGCAGAAGGATGTGTTTATCAATATCGCCGGCGGCTTGCGTGTAACCGACCTGGCGATGGACCTTAGCGTCATCGCCGCGGTCCTCTCAAGCAACGTGGATACTGCTATCGAGAGTGGCTGGTGCATGGCCGGCGAGGTAGGTCTAAGCGGCGAGGTGCGCCCCGTCAGCCGCATTGAGCAACGTATCGCAGAGGCAGAGAAACTCGGCTTCTCTCACATCATAATCCCCAAAAGCAACTTACAGGGTATCTCTCACAAAAAATACAACATTGAACTAATACCTGTCCGCAAAGTCGAGGATGCCCTACGCTCCTTGTTCGGATAACCCCTACCACAATGCGACTTTCCCAAGATCTCCGATTTCAAGATTTGCACGTATATCCATTGCTCTGAAGACTTTTGCAATTGTTGAAAAGGTGAGGTTCTTCCCGTTTTCTATTCTTGAGATTTGTACCTTTTGCACACCAATCATTTTTCCCAATTCCTCTTGGATCAATTTTTTCGATTGACGAGCTTGTCTGATTGCATCTCCTATCAAGAACGAGTTGAGATCAGCTTCAAACTGTTCCCTTTTTGGTGATACCTTCTTCCCGATATGCTTGTCTAATATTTCTTCCTCGGTATAAAATTTCATAGATTCATTTTTTGATTTATACCTAATCAGAAAGATATGATGATTTATTATTCAGTGTTTCAGTGTTTCACTTTTTGAAACAGTCAGATTGTTATTGTTCTGGTAGTCAGGCAGCCATTATGTCGGTATTTTAGTGAATTTTGTGTCATTTTGCCAACATTATTGTTGTTTGAGTGTCAATGCAAAAGTGTTTCACTGTTTCATGATTTTATTTTTTATTATTTCACTGATTCAGTGTTATGTCATAATCAGTGTCAAAAGCAAACTTTTCACTAAAAGTTTTTGCAAAGATATAGATAAAAAATGAAATCTCCAAATTTCAGGTCAGCGAGATGCAATAATTTAACAAGTTTCGCAAGTTTTTAGAGAGCGTGTATTCCTGTTTTTGCCAATGCGTCTGTCTATAATACATGCAAGCCTACGCCCTGTTGTAGCGTGCGGGAAGGAGGGTGTAATCGGGGTACACAACACATTATCCGCGACTTAGGAAATCGCTGTGCCTTTACTTTCAATTTTTTGGCTTGAGAAACATGTGTACATTCAACACAGAAACGCAACATTTCAAAAACTCATCGCAATGTTGCACTTGCTATTTGACTCTATAAATATGATTGTGATAAATATATCACATACGTTAAAATACATTAATTTGGTTGCCGTTTAAGTATCATTTGCTACTTTTGTGGCAACAAAAATATTAAGCAGTATGCATGTAATATCTTTAAGCAAATTCAGAACAAACCAAACAGCAACACTTCTCCGTGCACTGCAAGGAGAATCAGTTCTTTTAACATCCCGGCTTGGAGCTTTTAAATTAACACCAGTAACAGCAGAGGAGAAAATCGTCAGCAGGATAAGTGAGGGAATGGAAGAAGTAAAACTCATCGAGGCTGGAAAATTGCCCACCAAGAAAGCAAAAGATTTTCTGAATGAACTTTAATATTATAACCACTCCTCATTTTGAGCGTGAGGCTAAAGCCTTGAAAAAGAGGTATCATTCCTTTAAAGAAGATCTTGAACGGTTTATTGACTCTTTAAGTGAGAATCCAATGCAAGGAACAGAAATTACTCCCGACATTCGTAAAATACGCCTTGTTATTACCTCCAAAAGACGTGGGAAATCGGGAGGAGCACGTGTTATAACATATACGATTTGCACTTCTGACATTGATGGGAGAGTTTACTTAGTGGACGTTTACGACAAAGCAGATTATTCTACCGTGGACATATCTGCCGTTAAGAGAATGATTGCGGATTTAGAACTATAACGTATATTAGCAAATACATCCCTTTTATTTCACCTAACCCAATATTGTCCTAAATAAATTTAGAGCATGAGATAACATACAAAGTTGTAAGACTTTGCAAAAAAGTTTGTCGAATGATCCTTCTAAAGCAATAAATTGTCAATCAAAAGGATTGTCAGGAGGCGGAGTAAAGGGCTCATTCAGCCATTTTTCGAGGTCAATTTTGGTAAAAGTGTTCAAACTGAGAGAAACGACCAAATTTGCCAGTCCCCATTTGTATTTTGCACGGTTTTTAAGCCATGTGAGAATAAGAATAGTGGTCAAAGCAGTCCAGATTTGTTATCTCCTCCGCAGAACGGGCCACGTCAATGTCAACGCCAAGCATGCCCGCCACGTCCCTTGCCGCCTGCTCTATGTCGGCAGGGTCGGTCGATGAGGCAGGAGCGGGCTTCCTCTCCTTTTTCCTCAGCCTCTCGCTGTTGTCCGTCGGAGATTTCCCGTCGTTTCCCTTGCCACTTTCGGAATTTTGTTTTATTTTTGCATCGGAAATGCGAGGCGCAGCAGACCCTGGTCTCCGTTCTGCACCCTGAGGGTCAACTGTGGGATGGGTGGCATTTCCTTTTTCTTCGGGTGTACGACTCGTCTCGTATGTTGTCAAAACCCAATTCTTCTTTTTCTTAAGGTAGTCTGTGCAAACAACAGAAATATCATCACCGACCGACACAACAAGTTTACCCCCAACATCAGGGGAAACACCGCCGTTACCAAGTATAAACTCTATCTCATCTGCAAGTTCCTCGACCGTTGCGATATCTTTTGGTCTGCCGTCAGCAGTATAGCCCACGTGCTTTTCGATTATGTGCCATAATCCGCCATCAGGATTGTTCCATATAAGATCAATATCGCCCTCTTTATCATATTGGTAAAAACCTCTTATCAATAGTTTACACAAGTTACGCAAGTTGATAGCCTGCGTGTTTTAGTTGATAAAAAATATAAGAAATAGACATTACATAATGGCTAACTTCTGTGAACAAATTGCAAACATACATTGGGTGATGGATGCTGTAATCGGCCTACATCACATTTTCCGCGACTTAGGAAATATCTGTGTGTTTTTCTTTCAAAATTTTTAACTTGCGAAACTTGAGTTATTAACATACGAAACTTGAGTCAGAATAAAGACAGATCAAATATTATCCCAAATTTTATGTTATTTTTTAAAGAAAGAAGGTGAGCGTGTAAGGTTTAGTCGTACATATCGTGCATCAACAGAGAGAGTAAAAAATTTGAATATTGCTATTCCTCCAATAGAAATGCAAAGAAAAGCCGTAAAAGATATTACAGTTTATGAACAAGAGATAGAAAAAGCACAAGCTGTCATGGATGGTTGTGCATCTCGCATACAAGCTGTGCTTGACAAATATCTGTAGTATTAAATTTCACTTTCTCCCTATGGGGGACTGATGAAATCCCTTAAACAAAACCATTCCTCACCAAATGAGACTTTTTAATAACTTAGTTTTTCACCTAATCTCGAAAAAAGTATAAAATATTTTGTGTGTTGATTAAAAAGCACTAACTTTGCACGCAATTTTGTATATAGCAAGTGAATGAAGAACGACAAAACTAATAATTATCGCGTAAATGAACAAATTCGTGTGAGAGAAGTACGTATTGTAGGTGAAAACGGTTCAACCGTTGTACCAACCCACCAGGCTCTGGATATGGCTCGCCAACAGGGAGTTGACCTCGTGGAAATTTCGCCTAACGCCCAACCCCCAGTTTGTCGTCTCATTGACTATAGCAAGTTCCTGTATCAGCAGAAAAAGCGGGCTAAGGAAATGAAAGCCAAGCAGGTGAAACAGGAGGTGAAGGAAATACGATTCGGACCGCAGACCGATGACCACGACTATGAGTTCAAGCTCAGACACGCCAAGGAGTTTCTCGAGGAAGGCAACAAGGTGCGTGCATACGTGTTCTTTCGCGGGCGCTCAATTCTTTTCAAGGAACAGGGAGAGGTGCTACTGCTCCGTTTCGCCAACGACCTTGAGGAATATGGCAAGGTAGAGCGCATGCCTTCTCTCGAAGGTAAGAAGATGTTTCTCTACCTTACTCCTAAAAAGGCAGGTGCGGCAAAGAAAAGCCAACAGAAGCTCGACAAGGAGCGTCGCGAGGCTGGAAATGCTGTTGATGATTCTGAAACAGAGCAGAAAGCTCCGGGCGGCGGTCTTTTCGACAGCGCCAAGAACGGTGCCGATGCCCTCAAGAAACTGCAGGAGGAATAGTTCTCCGATAGTGTTTCGTGATAAAATAGGAAAATGTGCGTAACGTCGGGTATATACGTTGCCACTGATAGTAAATAACTAATTAAAATTAAAAAAAATGCCAAAACAGAAGACAAATTCCGGTGCTAAGAAGAGATTTCGTTTCACCGGTACTGGTAAGATCAAGAGAAATCATGCTTACCACAGTCACATCCTGACTAAAAAAACCAAAAAGCAGAAACGTAACCTTGTGCATACTGCAATAGTTGACAAGTCAAACTTGAAGCAGGTGCGTGAATTGCTGTGTCTCCGTTAACCTATTGTTTAATTTAAATCAGAGGAAAAAACTATGCCAAGATCAGTAAATCATGTTGCTTCAAGAGCAAAGAGAAAGAGAATATTGAAACTTACTCGCGGTTATTATGGTGCGAGAAAGAACGTTTGGACTGTTGCTAAAAACGCATGGGAGAAAGGTCTCACCTACGCTTACCGTGACCGCCGTACTAAGAAGCGCAATTTCCGCGCACTGTGGATACAGCGTATCAACGCAGCAGCACGCCTTGAGAATATGAACTACTCCACTCTCATGGGCGCACTCCACAAGGCAGGTATCGAAATCAACCGCAAGGTCCTCGCCGACCTCGCCGTCAACCATCCCGAAGCTTTCAAGGCTATCGTGGAGAAAATCAAATAAGCTCGATATAACACAAAAAATCCTAAGGATTTCCTTAGGATTTTTATTTTCAACAGCAATCCTCAAGCAAAATTGAATTCTTATTTCTTAATTCTTATTTCTTAATTTGAAAAATCTCCGATTTTTCATTAACTTTGCATCATGTATAAAGTGCTTTTTCCCTGACAATGAAAACCGTAATCGGCATTGATGTCGGCATTAGTACGACAAAAATAATAGGTATTCGCGATGGGAAAGTGATTTCTCCCATTCGTATAAAAGCCACCGACCCTGTGACTTCACTATATGGGGCTTTCGGTAAGTATCTCCATGTCAACAATTTGACTCTCGACAATGTGGAGCACGTGATGCTCACCGGCGTGGGCAGCGCATATATCAACGAACCGGTTTATAGCCTTCCTACTGACAAGACAGAGGAGTTTATCGCCAACGGCTTGGGTGCGCGCCACGAGTCGGGCAAGGAGCGCATTATAGTGGTGAGCATGGGCACCGGCACTTCTCTCGTGATTTGCGATGGCAACAAAATAGAGCATATCGGCGGTACCGGTATCGGCGGCGGAACACTGATCGGTCTTTCCCGTCTGCTCCTTAACACAGATGATATCCTCATGGTATCGGAAATGGCGAAAGAGGGCGACATCTCCAAAATCAACCTCCTCATCGGTGACATTAGCGCAAAACCTCTGTCTAACCTTCCGATGGATGCCGTGGCTTCTTTGTTCGGCAACGCTCAGGGCAACGCCTCACATGAGGATATCGCTTTCGGGCTTATATGGATGGTGCTTCAGTCAATCGGACAGTCGGCTTTCCTCGCCTGTATCGGCAGCAACATCCGTGAGTATGTAATGATCGGCAACCTCACGTTGCTCCCACAGTGCAACATCGTGTTCCCGAAAATAGAAAAGCTATATGGTGTAAAACTGATAATTCCTGAAAATTCAGAGTACTGCACCGCTATCGGGGCTGCTCTCTGCTATTTCGACGAGAGATATAAGAACACACCTATACATTAACTTACAGCCAAAACTTTTCATCTTCCTTTCAGGCATGATAGAGACATTAATTATACTTGGAGTTTCCGTAATTTTCTTTGCTACTGGCAAGATACGTTCCGATCTGGTGGCTCTCTGTGCCTTGCTCTTGCTTTTGGTGTTGGGCATCCTCACGCCCGACGAGGCACTTTCGGGCTTCTCCAACTCTGTCGTGATTATGATGGTCGGTCTGTTTGTAGTGGGCGGTGCGATTTCACAGACCGGTCTTGCTAAGATGATTAGCGGAAAGATAATGAATTTGGCGGGCACCAACGAGACACGCCTCTTTCTGCTGGTTATGGTCGTTACCTCCGTGGTCGGAGCCTTTATCAGCAACACCGGCACTGTGGCTCTTATGCTCCCCATCATCGTAAGCCTCTCCGCAAAGGCAAAGTCAAATGTCCGTCGTTTCCTCATCCCTCTTGCTTACGCCAGCAGCATGGGCGGCATGCTCACTCTTATCGGTACATCTCCCAACCTCGTTATCCAGGAGGCACTCACCAATAACGGTTTCAAGCCCTTGGGTTTTTTCTCTTTCACGCCCGTTGGCATTGTCTGTATCTTGGTGGGTGTCATCGTACTCCTTCCCCTCACCGCCTGGTTTCTGAAAAGGAAGGATGACGGTGGCGATGACAAGAAACATGATGGCAAGTCGCTCGATCAACTCGTAAGCGAGTATCACCTTGAGGATAACCTACAAAGGTATGTTGTAGGACACAAGTCGGAAATCAAGGGCAAGACAGTAGCCGAGCTGGATATCCACAACCGCTATGGTCTTACCATTCTTGAGGTCAGAAGCGAGACGAGACGGCAGAAGGGTATCATCAAGAACGTGAGTCAGAAACTTGCCGGTCCTAAGACAATTCTTAAGGAGAATGACATCATATATGTCTCTGGCGAAAAGGAACAGGCCGAGAGGTTCGCAGCTGATTATGCACTTAAACCATACGTTTCTTCCAACAAGAAAGCCGAAGATGGCAGCTCACTTGACTTCTACGACATCGGTATTGCCGAGATAGTACTTCTCCCTACATCACAACTTGTAAACCGTGCGCTCAAGGAGTCGGGCTTCCGCTCAAAATATGGTATCAACGTAGTCGGAGTGCGCCGCAAGGGGGAGTATATCATGGAAGACCTCGTGGAACTTCGTTTCCGCTCCGGTGACGTTCTGCTTGTACAAGGCACGTGGGCGAACATCCTGCGTCTGAACAGCGAGGAGAACAATTGGGTAGTGCTGGGTCAGCCGCTTGAACAGGCTGCAAAAGTAACCCTCGACTACAAGGCACCTGTCGCCGCATTTATCATGGTGCTGATGGTGGTGCTGATAGTGTTCGACTTCATCCCTATCGAACCTGTTACTGCGGTGATGATCGCCGGTGTGCTAATGGTGCTGTGCGGCTGTTTCAGAAATGTCGAGGCGGCTTATAAGACTATAAACTGGGAGAGTGTGGTGCTTGTCGCTGCTATGATGCCTATGTCGGTGGCATTGGAAAAGACGGGTGTCTCCGCCCATATCTCCCACTCTCTCGTGAATGGTATCGGAGCATTGGGTCCTTACGTCCTTCTCGCCGGTATCTATTACACTACATCTCTCTGCACGATGTTCATCAGCAACACGGCGACGGCTGTCCTTATGGCGCCTATCGCCTTGTCGTCTGCTACGGAATTAGGTCTCAGCCCATACGCTTTCCTGTTCGCCGTGACTCTCGGTGCGAGCATGTGTTTTGCCTCCCCGTTCTCGACGCCTCCCAACGCTATCGTCATGCAGGCAGGGCGTTACACATTCATGGACTATATCAAAGTCGGTCTCCCTCTACAAATCATCATGGGTATCGTCATGGTTTTCGTCCTTCCTCTCCTTTTCCACTTCTAAAGAAAATATCCAACTTCAACCCCTTAGGCAATTGTATCCGTCCACAAGTAATGAGAAATATGCAATGTTCTATCCTCCCAGGCAATTGTAGGGAAAATCTCAAAGTTAAAGGGGCTTTTAATTTAGCATTATGATTTACAAATATGATTTTTTAGTAATCGGTTCAGGCGTAGCCGGAATGAGTTATGCTCTGAAGATAGCAAGAGCACACAAAGGAAAAATATGTATAATCTGCAAGACTACATTAGACGAGGCTAACACAAGGTTCGCCCAAGGAGGTGTGGCCTCGGTGACCAACCTGACGGTTGACAATTTCGAGAAACATATCGAGGACACGATGATTGCCGGCGACTTTATCAGCGACCGTAAGGCCGTGGAACAGGTGGTGTACAACGCTCCTGCTCAGATTGAGGAGTTCTGCAAGTGGGGCGTGCACTTCGACAAGAACAAAGATGGCAACTTTGACCTGCACCGTGAGGGCGGGCATTCAGAGTTCCGTATCCTGCACCATGCCGACGACACCGGTGCAGAAATCCAGCGTGGCATGATGGAGGCCCTTAGAAACACCCATACAATCGAGATAAAGGAAAATCATTTCGCCGTTGAGATTATCACGCAGCATCATCTTGGCGTTGAGGTTACCCGTCGCACGCCAGACATTGAATGTTACGGGGCATACGTGCTTAACCCTGATACCGGCAAGGTGGATACCTATCTGAGCAAGGTGACGCTGATGTGTACCGGCGGCTGCGGTGCTGTGTATCATACCACCACCAACCCGGTAATATCCACAGGCGATGGCGTAGCCATGGTTTACCGTGCCAAGGGGACCGTGCAGGATATGGAATTCGTGCAGTTCCACCCCACCGCCCTTTACAACCCCGACGAGATGCGCCCGGCTTATCTCATCACGGAGGCTATGCGTGGCTATGGCGGCATATTGCGTCTCCCTGACGGCACTTCGTTCATGGAGAAATACGATGAGCGTAAGTCTCTCGCTCCCCGCGACATTGTGGCACGTGCTATTGACAAGGAGATGAAGACTCACGGCCTCGACCATGTGTGTCTCGACGTTACACACAAGGATGCGGAGGAGACAAAAAAGCATTTCCCGAATATCTACCAGAAATGTCTTTCCCTCGGTATCGACATCACAAAGGAATACATTCCTGTCCGTCCTGCCGCTCATTATATGTGCGGTGGCATCAAGGTTGACCTCAATGCCGAGTCGAGCATCAATCGCCTGTATGCCATTGGCGAATGTTCTTGCACGGGTCTCCATGGCGGCAACCGTTTAGCAAGCAACTCCCTTATCGAGGCTATCGTTTACGCCGATGCTGCCGCAAAGCATTGCTTGCAGCACATTGATGAATACACATTCAACGACAACATCCCTGAATGGAACGATGAGGGAACGATGACCAACGAGGAAAAGGTACTCATCACGCAGAGTGTAAAGGAAGTGGGTCAGTGCATGAGCAACTATGTGGGTATTGTGCGCAGCGACTTGCGACTGAAACGAGCATGGGCCCGTCTCGACCTGCTTTACGAAGAGACAGAAGCCCTCTTTAAGCGTGTCAAAGCAAGCAAGGAAATATGTGAGTTGCGCAATATGATCAACGTCGGCTACCTCATCACCCGACAGGCCATCGAGCGCAAGGAATGTCGAGGCCTACACTACACTATCGACTATCCTCTCCATGCATACGACGACTCAAGCAAATAACTCAAACAACAGCGAATTTTTCATTCTTCATTTGAACAACTTGACCATCCGTATCTCCTCCCCCATTGCTGCCCCCGATGAATGTTGCATGGCTGTCGAGCTATCCAAAGGTGGCTTGACAGGAGTGAAAGGCACAGTAAAATATTCCAACGCATTTGGTATCATTAATGGTATAAATCTTAAGCAAACATTTTCTTGATTTTTTTTCGGTAGCGCATTCTTACCTACATCGGATGAATATGTCTCATAGTTTTTTGACAAAAAGGACTTCATTCATCTGACAACAATATTCAAAAATATAAATATGTTTATTTCGTATAAGATTCTTATGATTACCTGAAATATTTTTAATGAATTTCTCTTTGCTTGTATTCAAATAAACGTCCAAAAAAAACTCTATACATCAATTCACGAGGCAATTGTTTTCTGATAAGACTTCTACATTCCTCAATATCTGATTTCATATCGGTTCTTGAATAAGTTATATATATTTTTGTCAAGGCGAAACAGCCCCAAAATGCCATAGTACCTATCGATTTCAAAGAACAAGGCAATTCTATCGAACTCAGACTATCGCAACATTCAAATGCCCCATCTCCAATTGCCGCCACACTGTCCGGCAATTTTATCGAGTTCAATCTCCTGCAACAAGAAAAAGCATATCTGTCAATGGAAATAACGTTCTCCGGAATTTCTACGGAAATCAAATTCTCGCAACCAACAAACAGCTTAAAACCAATCTCTTTCAAGCCCTTAGGCAGCCTGATAGATTTCAATGCCAAACAATCCCTAAATGCCCAACCTCCAATGGCTGTCACACTGTCGGGCATATCGACCGAGTACAATTCACAACAGTTAGAGAAAGCATATTCTCCTATTGTCGTTAATCCAATTGGCAAATTTATTGTGTCTAATTGAGAGCTCCAAAATGCCTGGTCGCATATCACTTTGGTGTCACACTTAACAGTATAATCATGTATATTGTCTTTTTTACATTTCAACAACCTCTTTCCGTCTTGGCTGTATACAACACCATATTCATCCTCTGCACATGAGGATATTTCCTCCAATGTGGCTTTCGTTGATAATGTATCTCCCATATAATTTTTTTTATTGTCTTTTCTATCTTCATCAACCATTACAATGATTTTAGTATGAAACTCTCTATGTAATATTTTATAATTCTGTCAATTAAACGATTTACTTGCATACGTCGTGATATGGTTTTATCGAAAGTGGATTTCAATCCGCACGCAGTCCTTCAAGGATGCCGCAAAATTCCTTTTCTGTCAGAATAGTTTCTTTCGGATTTGAGTTGCCCTCTATGTGATACAGCCGTTTCCCCTTTGTTGCCAATAGCGCATTCCGGAAATTCTCGTTTTGGCAGTAGAGTGCCTTGTAAGCCCGTTGCAGCAAACCATTGAATTCCTTGCTGCAACGTTTTATCTCCATGCCATTCCAATAGATAGTCTGTGTGGCTTTCCATTCTTCATTGCTTTTCCTCTTTGCCTTTTTGCCCGACAATGCGCAAACACCCCTCTGCATATCCTTATCTTTATACTTGAGCGATTGCAGAAATCCTTCCATAGAGCCACATTCTACTCCTTCAAATACGAAAGCGTTAGGGTGCAGGTTAGACAGCACATTTGCCGGATAAGCGCCCGTTGACCAAATATTTACAGCCCTGCCCAACCTTACCATCATTCTCACGTATATTTTCCTCACCCATTTCATATTAATGAGAGTTTTATATCTTAAAACAAGGCTTCACGCACTTAGTCTATGGAGCAATTCTCGTCAGTCAACGGCATAATATTTTTAAAGTCTTTCCATACATCAGCAGAAGAATAGGCTCTTATCAATTTTTTAGGCACGTAAAGAGCACAAGAGTTTTTGTCAACACAGTAAAACACATTTGAATTACAAGTTGGAGGTTCTGGATTCAAGATAATAATGCTCGTAAGACCCTCACAGAATTCAAATGCAGCATCTTCAATCGATATTTGTCCGGCAGGAAATTTAATGCTCGTAAGACCCTTACAGAATATAAACGCTTCACATCCGACTGTCAGCCCTGCAGGCAATTCAATGCTTTTAAGTTCCCTACAACTATCAAACGCCCGTTCTCCAATTGAAGTAAGTCCTGCGGGAAAGTTAATGCTTGTAAGACTACAGAATGCAAATGCGCCAGGTCCAATCGTAGTCAGTCCATCAGGTAATTCAATGTTAGTAAACTTAGAATCCGCAAACGCACGTTCTCCAATCGAAGTCAATCCGACAGGTATATCAATGTTAGTCAAATTACATCCAAAAAAAGCCCATTTTCCAATAGTAGTCAGTCCTGCGGGAAACTCAATGTTTGTAAGTCCATTACAAAATTTAAATGCACAATCACCAATCGAAGTCAATCCAGCAGGTAATTTAATGTCTGTAAGACCCCTACATTTGTAAAACGCCCAGTCTTCAATCGAAGTCAGTCCTGCAGGAAATGCAATGCTCGTTAAATTGGTACATTTCACAAACGCCCGTTCCCCGATTGATGTCAATCCTACAGGTAAATTAATGTTTTTCAAACTTATACAGCCATTAAATGCCCAATGTCCGATAGAAGTCAGCCCCACTGGTAAATTAATTTCAATCAAATTCTCGCAGTTCTCAAATGCACGCTCGCAAATAAATTTTGTGCCTTCTTTAACTTTATACTCTTGCAATCTATGATTCTTGCAAGTTAACAAGTGCTTCCCATCTCTACTATATACGACTCCAAATTCATCTTCAATACCATCTTCTGTTGAGAGATGTCCTGCTTTTAAGCGAGTTAGACCATTATCCCGTGTGTCGGCGCTGATAGTGTCAATAGGTCTGACAACACTACAAAGGTCTTTCCATACATCAGCAGATGAATAGGCATCTATCGCTTTTTCTGGCACATAAAGTACACAAGTGCTACTGTCCACGCTATAGAACGAGTCTGCACTGTAACAAGTTGGAGGTTTCGGATTGTGACAAATAATGCTTGAGAGATTCATGCAATTATGAAACGCCTCATATCCAATCGAAGTCAGTCCTGCTGGTAATTCTATACTTGTTAAACCCTCACAATCGGAAAAAGCCCAACTTCCAATAGAAGTCAGCCCAGCCGGTAATTTAACGCTTCTAACACTCACGCAACCGTCAAATGTAAGTTGTTCAATCGAAGTCAGTCCATCAGGTAATTCAATGCTTGTTAAATTACTACAATCTCTAAATGCCCATTCTCCAATCGAAGTCAGTCCTGCCGGGAATTTAAGGCTTCTAAGACTCCTACAACCACGAAATGCACTATCTTTAATTACTTTTGTACCTTCTTTAACATTATACTCTTTCAACCCATAATTATTACACTTTAGCAATCTTTTTCCATCTCCACTATATAAGACTCTATATTCATCCTCCTTATCTGCAGACTTATCATCTTCATCTCCTGTCGCTCTATAGGACTGTGGCTTCTCCTGATAATCCAAAGGTTTCTCCTCATAATTCAGTAATACACAGCCCTTAAATGCATCTTTACCTATTGACAAACTCTCCGGCAAGTTGATAGATATCAAGAACAGGCAATCTTTAAAGGCCATTTCACCTATCGAAGTCAAACCCTCCGGTAAATCTACTGAAGTCAAATCTCTACAAAGCCAAAACGCACCTTCACCTATTGATGTCACGCCTTTTGGCAACTCAATAGTAGTCAAACCAGTACATGCAAATGTAAAATCAGGTATTGATGTCAAGCTTTCTGGCAAAACAATAGCTGTCAATTTTGTACAACAAAAAAATGCCTCATTCTCCAATGATGTCAAACTGGCAGGCAATTTTATTGACGGTAAACTTTCACAACACCTAAATGCTGCGTTTCCTATTGTTGTCAAACCATCTGGCAATTCTATTGATGTCATCTTTGAACAATTGAAAAAAGCAGCGTAACAAATTATTTTTGTGCCTTTTCTCACAACATACTTTCCTATCTCTTTATTGTTACACCTTAGCAGACGCTTACTGTCTTTGCTGTAAACAACACCATACTCATCCGTCCAACCTGCGGATATATCTTCATCTGTAACATCTGTAGAAAGAACTTGTTCTTCTTCCATCACATCAGTAGAAATTGCTTTTTCTTTTGTGATATTGGATGGTAATGTCTGTTTCTCTTCACTATCCTCTATCGATAATGTCTGTTTATCTTCCTTTTTTGAAGAAGAAAACCAGTCAATTAGTTTTTTGAGTTTCATGTCTGTATTATTTTGTGTTATTATTCAAATGCTAATTCATAAAAATTCCTATGCCATTTCAATCAATATTTCACAAATAGAAAATTGAAAGTTGATAGTTAGTCGTTAACTATGTTTTCACTCATAAACATTATTGTTTGTTCACAACAATTTTATCTCGCAATCCTTCGGGCAACATTTTCTTGAATTTCTCTAATACAGTTTTCTCGTCAGAATCAGGCGAACAATTTATTTGGATTTTTTCCATACTATTGCAACCATCGAAGGCATTATGGGAAATATACTCCAATCCCTCTGGCAATTCTATTGTGTTCAGACCTGCACAATCAGAAAACGCCCACCAATCTATTGAGATCAAACTGTCAGGTAATTTTAGAGAAGCTAAACTTGAACAATTTCTAAATGCCCCATCTCCTATCTCTCTCAAACTCTCCGGAAATTTAACCGTTGTCAAATTTGTACAATTACAAAATGCATATTTAGCTATCATTATCAATTTATCAGGCAGTTCAATTTCTGTCAAACTTGAACAATCTTTAAAAGCTCCATAATCAATTGTCGTCAAACTGTCGGGCAATTTAAGAAGAGACAATCCATGACAATCTCTAAACACCTCATCACCTATAGTTGTCACACCGTCTGGAATTATGATATTATCAGAAACTCGTCCAATGAACTCAATCACTTTGTTTTCTTGTATCAACAAATCATTCTCAACTTTAATAAAAGGTGATTTACTACTTATTTGGATATCGTAATCAAATGGATTCCCATCTATCACCCTAAGATTAAGAGGCAATTCAACGGATGTCAAATTTGGACAATTCTTAAACGCATTTTTACCTATCGAAATCAAACTGTCAGGCAAATCTATTGAAGTCAAACTTCCGAACCTAAACGCCTCATTGCCTATCACTGTCAAGCTATCAGGCAAATCTATTGAAGTCAAGTTTCCAAACATGAATGCCCCATCTCCTATCGCTGTCACACCGTCTGGTACTGTGATATGATCAGAAAATTGCCCTATGGACTCAATCACTTTGTTTTCTTGTATCAACAAATCATTCTCAATTTTAATAAAAGGCGATTTACTGCTTATTTGGACATTATAATCAAATGGATACCCCGCTATTTTCCTAAGACTCGCAGGCAATACTACAGGTAACATAATTATACAATCCTTAAAAGCATTTCTTCCTATCAGAGTCAAATTCTCTGGCAAATCTATTGCAGTCAAACTTCTACAGTACCTAAACGCCTCATTACCTATCACCATTAAGCTATCCGGCAATTCTATTGTTGTCAAACTTGTATCTTTGAATGCCCTGTCACCTATCACTGTCAAGCTATCTGGCAATTCTATTGAAGTCAATTTAGAACAATTTGAAAAGGCTTCATCACATATCACCTTAACACCCTTTCTGACAGCATATTTTTCTGTCCCTTTATTATTGCATATCAGCAGTCGTTTACCGTCTTTGCTGTAAACAACTCCAGAATTATCCACCCAGCCTGCGGATATATCTTCTATTGTCGCCTCTGTGGATATCGGATCTTCCTTTTTTGAAGAAGAAAACAAGTTAAATAATTTTTTCGGCTTCATTTCTGTATTCTTTAAGTATTATTAAAAGCAAGGTTATGTAATTTCCTTGTTTATTTCATATCATAATTGCGAGTTTTATATCTTTATGATTTGACTCTCAATAAAGTAACCAATGTTTCGGAGATTTTCACAACCTTCCCATTTCGCTGTAACTGTAATATCTACCGTCGGTTATTATTATATGGTCAAGAAAATGTATTCTCATAGTCTCACATGCCTTTTTCATACGTTCTGTAATACGGTCATCGTCCTTACTGGGCAAAGGATTGCCGCTCGGATGATTATGACAGAGTGCTAAAATAGTCGCATTTTTGAGCAGTGCTGCCTTGAGAGCTTGACGCACATCCACGGAAGTCTCCGTCAGACCTCCGCTTGACAATTTCTCATAATCTAAATATCTGAAATTTTGGTTCATCAGAATAGCCCATGCCTCCTCGTGGTCCAAATCCATCATTTGCGTACGCATATACTGGTATATGGCTTCTGCCGAATTAAGTTTCTTGCGCTCCTGGACATCTTCCCTTTGTCTCCGCTTTCCCAACTCGCACGCCGCTATCACCGTTATTGCTTTTGCCGGTCCCATACCCTTATATTGGTCGGTTAAATCCTTTATCGACTTCTTCCCCAGCACATTAAGGCTGTTGCCGCAGTCATTGAGAATACGTTTCATGAGGTCAACGGCACTCTCGTCTTGGGAGCCGGATCCGATGAGTATTGCCAACAGTTCAGCATTTGACAACGTCTCCGCACCCTTCCTCATTAATTTTTCCCTTGGGCGGTCGTCCTCTGCCCACTCTTTTATCTTTAGCTTATCCACGATTTGAATTAAGAGTTAAAAATTCGTTATTCATCAGCATGCATTTTTTGCTTGAGGGTTGCTTAAAATGAGCCCATCTCGCGCCAATACGAACTTTAAATTTAATTTTGGCGTAAAGGTAATGATTTTTCTGCTTTTCTCAAAACAACAGAAAATAAAATTTGATAACGTTTCAAAAACCGGCAATTCTACCGCTTTTCGTCACTGTTTTCTTATTTTCCCTCGTGTAGGGGCTTAATTTATTATGTCCGTCCTCAAGCAATCTTACTTTGTCTTTTTTCGTTTGTGGGCGAAGCGAACATTATAAAAAATGTAATGTGGATTTTTCGACTTTCAATTTTTTCTCTGCCAAAGCTGCATATTCCTTATATAATTCAATACCAATATATCTTCTATTTGTCCTAACCGAGGCTATAGCTGTCGTACCGCTTC
>JAJPZD010000086.1 GCA_021204605.1 Prevotella sp. | reverse complement strand
CACGCTATGTGGATATCTACAAGGCTCTTGAGGACATCTCCAACGAGCGCAAGCTCACGCCGGAGGAGCGTCAGGAGTTGAAGAAATACACCCGTCTTGCTGATGCCTTCACACCTATCGCAAAAGGTATGAACTCTGAATATGCCAACCAGAACGCATACGACGCAATACAAATTCACGGCGGTTCCGGTTTCATTATGGAGTACAAGAGTCAGCGTCTGTATCGTGATGCCCGTATCTTCTCTATTTATGAGGGTACTACACAGCTTCAGGTTGTCGCCGCTATCCGTTACATCACCAACGGCACGTATCTCGGCATTATGAAGGAAATGCTTGAGAATGAGGTTTCCGAAGAACTGAAATCTTTGAAAATCCGTGTAAGCAAGTTGGTTGAGTTGTATGAGCAGGCAGTCAACTATGTCAAGGAAACTGGCAACCAGAGTGTACAGGACTTCCTCGCACGTCGTTTGTATGAGATGACGGCAGACATTCTGATGTCTCTCCTCATCCTCGATGATGCCACCCGTGCTCCTCACCTCTTCACAAAGAGTGCCAACGTGTATGTACGCCATGCAGAGGCAGAGGTTACAGGTCATTCCGTATATGTCAAGAACTTCATCGAGGAAGACCTCGTGAACTTCAAGGCAGCGGAGCCGGAAGCAGCACAAGCAGAATAAACAACCCTATCTACTATGATAAAAGCGTGTTTGGCAACTTGTCAAATGCGCTTTTTCGGTAATATCGCTATCAAAAAATTAATCGTTTGTTGATGTTATTGGGCTTGCTCGTCTATATCATCTGAATAACACAAAACCTTTAAAATCAAATCAATACACACTAAAATAATAAGAGATATTGCAATGTTTTAGCTTCTGAATTAAGGTTGTATTTTTATGCAGTTTTTTATATTATTCTTGTTGCAAAGTTATAAATAAATTTGCACATTCTTTAATTTTTTATCATTTTTCTTAATTTTTCCTTTGATTTTTTCTTGTTTTCCGACTTAATCATCAAAATAAGCTGAAAATTCGCATAAATAATAACCATAACAAGATTCTCTTTTCCATTAAATTACACAATCTGTAATCTTATGTAAAAATAGAACGTCATAATATTTTATTTAATCCTACACAAAACATCAAAAATCTCTTATTCAGAAGATATAAGAGAAAGTACAAAAATTTGACTGTAGACACCTTTAAATAAAAAATAGTGATCTTACTTTTTCAAGTATGATATCGACCCCACTATTTATAATATATACAAAACAAAAAATTAAACTGCTGCCGAGGGTCATAGTGGCATAAAAACTACAACAATGAAAAAAAATTATTTGTTCTATTTTACGATGTTATTGGCATTGATGATGTCAATGACATTTGTTGCATGCTCCGATGATGACGATGATGATAATGGCGGTAGTGGTACACCTTCCACAGACAACGCCGTCATTATTACTGACGATGGAGAAAAACTGATGGTACAAAGTGTCCTTGATAAATGGGGCAATGGTGTTACCTACACTTACAATGACCAATGGCTGCCCACGTCTGTATCTTGTTGGGGTAATTATACTTATAACTTTACATACGAGTCCTCAAAAGCGCTTTGCACTGTGGTTCACAATGACCTTGGTGAAGGGGAATTTGATGACGAAGAGTTGACTTTCTCTTTCAATAGCGCAGGTTATGTCTCGAAGATGGAAGTGAAAGAGACATACGAAGACAAATATGAGAGTGGTTCCGGCTCCGGGACTTTTACTTATTCATACGATAACGATGGGCATCTCACTGGTGCATCAGGAACTCTCAATGGAAATTATACTGAAGATGGTGATACATATAGTTATACCGATAAAGTATCTGCGACACTCACTTGGACTAATGGGAATTTCACAAAATATTCCAAGACGCTTGAAGAAAATGAAAGTGGATATAGTTACAAAGAGACGGAAACTGGCAACTTTGAATACGGAAGCGAGGAAAATGTGTACAAACAGCCTACTATGGCGTACGGATTTTCAATTTACGACATACTTTGGGGAACAGAATGTGAACTTATGTTCACTGGCATATTCGGTAAAGGTACAGCAATGTTGCCCACGTCTTATACCTGTACTAGTACATACAGTGATGAAGATTGGAGCGATACTGGCACAGATGAATTCTCTTATACCAAGAACGATGATAACACAATCCATACGGAAGTGGCTGACGGCGGGACACTTTACACTTACACATACGCCACTGTTGGCACACGGAGCATTATGCCAGAGTGGACACGCTCCACATCGGGCACGACGGGCAATGGACACAAGAGCTTGTTGAAGAGACTTCGTGCACGCCACCATGCAGAAGTTACTATGGAGTAATTTTGTATATTATAACGTAATTTATATCTTTAACTTATTAAACAACAAATCATTATGAAATCAAATTTGAAAAGATGCCTTATGGCATTAGCATTCGTATTGGTGAGCGCACTGTCGTTTGCCCAGACAAGAGTAATAAATCACATTGTTGCAGAAGGCGAAACGCTTGAGTCAATTGCCCAACGCTACAACACTTCTGTGGAAACCATCACCGCAATAAATCCCGATGCGGCACAGACCATCTATGTGGGAATGGAGGTGAAGATACCTGTAACTATTGTAGAGAGCGGAACAGAGACCGTTACAACACAACCTAACAACACTAACACAACAGTCCAGACCGTGAACACAGGCGTATATGACGACTCGTTCACTAAATGGGATGTGGCATATCGCCTTGCTGTGGGCTACTTGACGAAACCGAGCGGCATAGATTATCAGTTTGCAATAGGTGCCAAATACTCGCCAATTCAGCAGCTCTACATAGCTCTTATGGCAGGTTACCTCGGTGCGTACCAATTTAAGTCTGACACTTTCACCAGTCATTTAGTCACTATCCCCATTGAGATAGGCGGTCATTTCAAATTGCATAATGGGCATTATATCAGTCCGTATCTCGGCTTTGACTTTAATATCTGCGTCAAAACAACCTACAATTTTGACGATGACGGCATGAGTTCAGATATGAAAAAGAAAATGAAAGAATGGTACAAAGATATGGAAAAAGATCTTCAGGGAAAACTATGCGCTGACTTCCGTCTTGGTGTAAAGTATGGATTGAATTCGAATTGCGCACTCGGAATATCAATGGTGGTTCCAATGAACGACAACGAAAAGGGGTTGCTTAGCTCGAATATATATCCGGAAATTTGTTTGAGTACATGTTTCTAAGACAAATTCAAATCTAATTAACAGAGGATATGTCGGGATAGCTTTCGCGACTCCTGACATATCCCTATCATAGCAAGGACATTAAAGATGTTTATTTACACACAAAAATTAACATCTAAAACAAAAGAAATATGAAGAAATATTTAGTTTTATCATTATGCATGCTGGCAGCATTATCGCTGCCCATGCTTACATCTTGCTCCAGTGATGACGATGATGATAGTGACTCTGAAGCAGGTACAATCAAAGGGCACGAGTATGTTGACTTGGGTTTGAGTGTGAAATGGGCTACATGCAACTTGGGTGCAAGTTCTGCGTCAGACTATGGCAACTACTATGCTTGGGGTGAGACAAGCACAAAGTCGTCATACACAATTAGTAACTGCGCCACATACAACAAAAGTATAAGCAGTATAGAAGGTAAATCAAGTTACGATGCTGCCCGTGCTAATTGGGGTGGTTCATGGCGATTGCCCACATCTGAAGAATTTGCGGAACTGAAAGACAATTGTTACTGGACGTGGACTACTGTGAATGGACACAAAGGCTACAAGGTGACAGGAATGAATGGTAACAGCATCTTCTTGCCTGCCGCTGGTGTATACGATAATGGATCATCGCTAAGTTCTGCAGGCGAAATCGGTCATTATTGGAGTGGCTCACACAACTATGCTACTGATAATACCGAAGCGATGTATCTTTATATATGTAACGGTTCCTATGTTTTTAATGGCGACCGCTTTTGGGGGATGTCGGTGCGTCCCGTATCAGATTAATTTGAATTAGAACTGATCATATTCAGTTCATTTAAATAATTAACATCTAAAGCAAAAGAAATTTTTAAAATACCCCCAAAGTTGTACAAGAAACTTTGGGGGCATTTCATAGTTCTGTCGATTTTATAAAATGGTATATTGTTACGTAAATAAAGTGAGTTTGGTGAAATAAAAGTATATGATGAAGATTTATCTACTAATCACTTTCTTATATTGTTTTATTTCAGTTTATGCAGGGTATAATCCTGATTATATTTTTGAGTCAGGAGCAGTTGATATTTCCATATCGGATAGTGTTGTAGAAAGTATTTTTACAGATGATAACATTGAAAATAGCCCTGTTGAAAATAATGTTGACAGTATTTCTGAAAGGAACGTTGTT
>JAJPZD010000175.1 GCA_021204605.1 Prevotella sp. | reverse complement strand
AGCCATTCTGAATCCTCGCTAAATTTAACGCTTTCAATTTCCTCTCCATATTTATTATCGAATTCAAATACACCTATCGCTATTGATTCAGCACTATTATAATAATTGTATGCCCATACTCCTCCAATAATAAGAACAAGAAGCAGCAAAAGAGCTATTAATAAAGTTCTCTTTCTGTATGGTGGCTTTAAACGTTCTTTGAAAGATTTTTTCATTTCATGTTCTTCACAAGATGACCTAGAGGGTTTAGAATATGTTACTGTACAAGTTCCTGCATTGTAATCATATTCAAGAAAAAAACCATTATTCTCATTAAATTCTTGTGTTTCATATGTGTATTTTTTCTTATCCTTATAAATCTTACATAGTAATTTTTGTTTCTCATCTTTTATTTGGATTGAATCTGATGAAAGATTCCGTTCATAATAATTTTTATTTATACTAAATGGTTCATTTCTCGTTTCCCTGTAGATACAAAAGCCATTACAATTAGAAAAAATCAATTTTAATTTCTCGGGAACTTTCTCATCACCAAACTCGTCATCCTTTTTATCTCTCGGGACAAAATCATACCGATTTGCAATATTATATGGATAAACAGATTTCTCCTTAATATCTATTATTTTAATTAATCCATTAAAACCCTCGGATGATTTTGTCTTTTCATATTTTTCTTCATCTACTTTAACATCAACTTCTGTTTTGCTATGATAAGGAAAAATCTCGTTTTGAGATGTTGTTTTCTCTTTATTGTTCCAAAGCGTAATATAAGTAAATTCCGAACTTGTTCTATTATCAAGTCTGACACAAATTAGATATGGTACAATCTTTGCATTTTCTTCATCAACGTCATATTTGTATTTATCTCCATTGATAGTAAGTTCACCTTTACGTATATCATCCGATGAATCAATTTTTATTTTATATCTCATTCCCATGATGGCAATTTTTTTCTTGGATTTATTGGAGATAATGAAATCCCAAGATTGAACACATTTCATTACGGGAGATGTTAATTCTAATTCATAATCCAGCACCTTTGAAGATAGTGTAAGTGTTCCATTCTCAAAAGAGCATTCTGTTTCCTTTGTCGCTACATCAAAACTTATATCAGAAGTATCTGTATCAACTGGTAAGAAAATCTTAATCGTAGTTGTTGTCCTAACATGAGGTATTTCAACTTTAATATTTCTTAAGCCTTTTGAAACATAAACATAGAAATATTTATCAGATACACTTTTTTCTACATTAACGTTAAATTCATACTCTTTTAAATTTATTTCAAATGGTCTGTTGCTGTCAGCATATTCCGAAGGTTTAAATTTATCATTTATTTTAATAAATTTGTTTTCGAGCTGAGAATATGGCATCAGATACAATTCAAAGTCTTTGGTAAGATCTTGCCCATTAATTGTGACACACGAATTTGTTATAGATCTTGGTCTTGCCCCATTAGAAGGGCTCTTTTCTTTAATATACAATACATTATCCAATACACGTTTCCCATTTGCCTTAAACATAATTTTATAGTTTATGTATTGTAGCAAATGATCATAGTGGCCCAAACTTATTATATTACTTCTTTCTTTAAGCGTTCCTTTTTGTATAAGATCGGCAACATTGCCTATTATGGTATAATCTTCACAATATTTCCTTTTAATTATTATTCTGATTTTTGTCGTCGCGGCATTTATCTGATAAGATTTAGACTTTTCAACTTCTGTTCCATTGATTTCCAACAGTGCAACCTCTTTATTATCTCCCACATTCAACTGTGGCAAAAACTCCGGCTCTGAAATTTTGTCTATTATTATTGCCTTAGAATCAAGCTCAAGTGTTTGAGGCCTCTTGTCATATATATCATGACTCAGAAGCATCACCTCCTGACAATTAAAAAATTCTTTTCTGTATGGAGATTTAAAATATTCATCGACATCAGTATCTGTATTGTAAACTAAAACATGCGGATTACTGGACTGCTCAGAAGGTGAATATTTACATAATTCTGTTTCTTGAGTAACTCTTAATCTATCGATATAGGAAGAGAACAAATCAATATCATCATATTTGTCCCGCAAATAAGTACCAAATCCAGGATGAACGAATTCCTTGAAATATGCATCCATCATGGAATCAAGAGCAGCACGAATGTTTTCAACTTTCTTTTCATGAGGAACATACAAGGTAATGGCGACATAGCCACCCTTTCCATTGTCATAACATGAACGATAGATTGTGAATACCTTATACTTTCTTGTAAATTCCAAACCGTATGAAGTCAGGTTTATCTGATTAAACCTGCTATAGGAACGCGTATCTGTAATAGTGTTCTTGATTTCATCATCCTTGATGAAATCTACGACAGAATTGCTACAGAATACCCTATGGCCTCCTTTCAATCCCCATATTATAAGTCCAATATCTCCCTTCATAATCACTCTCTTTTATATAATTAATCATCATCACCACCTAAAATACTGTCCAAAATACCGGTTTTTTTACCCGCTGTAACATCAGATATGAAATTCACTATGATTTCCGAGTCCGTAGGGTCGTATGCATACGTATTTCCAACATACAATTTCCCCAGACTGAATGTAAGCACGTATGGCCTATAACCTATCGCCCTGTTTATACCAAATTGTCTGCATTTTTTTTCTAAAGCCGTCATAAAAGCCGCAAACTTATTGGAAATGTACTCGTATGCCTCATTAGCCCTACCTCCCCTGTCATCGGTATCCATCAAATCGCTTTTTGTAACAACCACAGCAACAGTATCCACCTTACTTAATGTGCAACCTTTTACGCTGCCATTATGACCATCTGTTGAAAGTATGGACAATGCCGAGGTTAATACTCGTGCCTGTTGTGCCTCTGTTATTCCACGATTAAGACTTTTTGACAAACTATAATCCATTACAAATAACAACAACTTTCTATTTGAGCTTTGTAAACATGTTCCTGCCGCTAAGTCACCCCAAGCAATATCTCCTTGTGAACCACTCTCATGAGCCATTCTGAATGCCTCACCCGCTATTTCCACAAACGTAAGCTTATTACATTTATTTCTTAACATTAAATCAAGCTTCATAAAACTTACGGTGTCCGTACCCGTAGATACAGGGAATTTTCCCCTATCTGTCGATTCTATCAGACCATAATAATATGGACTGACCAAATCCTTTCTTTCATGATTCCAATGCGGCACATATATTGAGACTCCTCGTTTATTCATATTAGACAAAATACCTGCCAATACTGAAGATTTGCCACCACGAGGCACGCCCCAAAAATATACATCTGTTCTTTTTTCTTCTGGAAAATCGCCCAAATCCAATATATTAGTCTGACGTAAGTAATGGTCTTCTGCAATGATACTCTCTTTCCTTATACTCTTTGGTATTATTCTTTCTTTAATAAGTTCATCATAAGTGATTTTTTGACCACTTACAAAAAATCTGGTAAATATATCATCATAATCCCTATATTTTTCCATATCATCAGAATCTGAAATTCCCGTCAATAGTCTTTTCATTGCCGAAGCGGTATAAACCCACGGTTCACGTCGCATGGAATCAAAAAGTTCTTTCCGTAGCGACTCCTCTTGTCCTTTAAGTTCGTCAATTGCATCTTTTGCCTCTGTAACATGCTTTCCACGATAATCTGGAGGCAATTTGTCATATTTTTTAACATAACGTTCAAACGCCTTAACGGTTCGCTTATTTTTTGCATTAGCCCATGACTCTTCATCTTCAATAACAAGTCGCTCCTGCCGCTTTTGCTCTTCATCACGTATTTCCGCCCGCCTTCGAAGTTCTTTTTCCAAATCAGGACGTTTCATCGCACTAAACCCACAAGCATATATAGATTCTTTTGTTTTAATTCCACTTTCTATAAGATCTGCAAGTTCCTCTATAGAATAGGAATTAACTCGCATAGGATCAAATTTTTCAATCATAGTTTTATAAGTTTTAATGTTTATAAATCATCTATTGAATCATCTTCATTGGAAGATTGGTCGTGAAGATTAGTACCTGCAACATATTTTCTGACACTTTTTCCTTTATTCAACCTTTTAGAGTTTCCTTCATAAACAATAACACCTCCATGTCGGGCTTTTTCAGCACCTCTCCCAGACCAATCCTTAGTTACTATATATGACAATAATATAACAAGTTGTATTACGATGATAATCAATATTGTTGTAAGGCTCCAATTGGAAACATTAGCATTAATCACTAAATCCGCCAACTTATCATTGCTTACTTGCGGATTGTAAGCTTCCCCTTTTACCCAATTGTTGTCTTCTGAAAGCTGTTTCAACTGTCTGCACCAATCTTCTGTATTCCCATCCAATTTGGTCAAGTAGTCATTGATATTCAAAGGTATCCATAACTTTGCATGGTCGTTACATGCTTTTAGAAATTTATTGGCTGAATAACGGAGATTATTAAATTTATCATCACCCATCATGCCATCTTTAAACTTGGAGACATTGACATCTATCGTTCCCTCATCTTCAAAGTTTTTAGACTGCTCATTCCTGAATGTCTCTGCCGCCTCATCAACATAACACATATAGCTGCCCTCTTTGTCCTCATCAGCAAACATAAGACTTAATTCCTGTACACGCATATTCACCTTGCCGCGCACATCGGTTATCACATTGCCCTGGATAGCTATGAAATGGGCAAACCAGCTCATAGTCAACAATGCAACTACAATATAACACACAAGACAAGCCCTTTCTTTCTGAGTGCCTGTTTTCTTGTCATCACAAGAGTCGGGATTGCTGTATTTCAATGTCTGTAACAAAAAAAATCCCATTAGCAACAGGCAGCCCAATAAAATGATTATACTTATCACAAGGGCATCACTATGACCATAGTTGTATCCTAAGGCACAACAGCAGGCCCATACTATCAGGCCCAACGCTGACAAAATGTATAAGAAAACTTTCATGATATTATTATTTTAAATTTTTATCAAATTGAATTCAAAAGTATTGGCCGCCTCCACCTTGTTTTTCGCATTTCCCGCAGCCTTCCTATTGCGGTCGGGCTTCAATACAAAACGGTAGGGATTATACTCTCTCCCCGTTCCTGGATTCTCCGCCGGTGCCGTCTGGTCGATGAATACCTGGTCGTTGGAAATGGAGATTGATAAACTGGCGGCATAGTCAGAACCATCAGGCTCCACTATATCCAACTTCGCCGTTGACGTTCCATTGAAAGTGAAATAAATCACAACCTCCTCATCTTGCTCATTATGTAATGATGTAGTGCTTTTCCAACGCCCGTTCAAGCTCTCCAAGCTGATGTTGTCGGGAAGACTCATGGTGTCAGGTTTTTCTATGCAACCTGGATGGTTCTTCCTAATCTCATCCAATTCAGCAAGCAACTCCTGATAACGCTGATTGATCTTATAGCACTCGTCCTCACTACTGTAATCAAGGTTCAACGCCTTGGCGAAATTCACTATCGGACCGACATCCGAACTGCTCGGATTGCCCGTCTCACGGAGAATCTGGACCAGCTCAGTAACCGTCAGACTCGGATCCTGACTCTTCAACAAGGCACATCCTCCTGTTACTATCGGAGCAGCCATACTCGTGCCATCCATATATGTGTATTTGTTCCCTGGCACGGCATTGTAAATACGCACACCAGGAGCCGAAACTGTTGACATATCACCGTAATTGCTGAACGATGCCTTCGCTTTATTCGGCTGGACAGCCGACACCTTTATCGTATTCGCACTCCTCTGCATCGGATCCAAGCCGATTATGATGTTGCTGTTTCCTCCGGCTATTACAAACGTAACATTACGTTTCTTGGCGACATCAAAAAGATAATTCCACACTCTCTCCTCATCCAAGAATGAATTCTCACGGATGTTTTTCTGCATATACTCAGGCAGGAACTGCACAAGTGGTGAAAATGACATCCCTAACGACATGTTCACAACACTGGCACCGTTTTCTATGGCATAAACCACTCCATCCATCACCGCCGACATAGGTATGTTGCCCTGCACATCTCCCACCTGAATAGGCATCAACTTGCATTTGGGGGCAATGCCTGAAATACCTATGCTGTTATCGGCATTTCCTGTCGCAGTGGCAGCAACATGGGTGCCGTGTCCACTAGGCGAGGGCGTAATAGTAGTGTTTTTGTAAACGGCATTATATTGATTCACAACCTTACCTTTCAACTCCGGATGGTTCAGATCGAAACCATCGTCTATAATCGCCACTACAATATCCTCCGAACCCATGGTAACATCCCAAGCGTCAAACACAGAGCACTCATCAAAATACCACCGCTTATTGGCATCCCTTAATTCCGGGTCATTCGATTCGTATGAGCCCTTATACATTGTCTCTGGAATAACGATAAGACCAAAATCAGCAAACTCATCAGGCAGCTCCTCCTCCATTTTTTCTCTCTCATCGGCTGGCAAGGTCAACATCACTCTCTTAATAACCGTGTCAGGGTTGGATAGGATATATTTCTTCTCATCGGGATAATGCTTCCTGAACGCCTTAGCGAAATCCTCTATCGTCACTCCATCTTTCGTAAGCAACAACAGTAAACGGTTGCCCGCAATATACCTCAACGAGTCTTTACCAATTACTATCTGTGTTGTATCCAAATCTGGACCAACTTCCTGAATAGGCGCATGACTACGACATCTTGACAATAACCAAATTATAATAATGGCAAGAAGCAATAACAACAGCCACAGCCACCATTTTTTCCTCTTCGGCTTCTTCCGTACAGTTTCCTTTCCAGACTTCGGTTGCGGTCCAGGTTGAGGGTCTGGATTAGGTTCTGGTTCTGGATCGGGCTCAGGCTCTGGATTTGGTACAGGTTGCGGCTCTGGTTGCGGCTCCGGCTCTGGCTCAGGAAATGGCGCAGGTACTGGTTTGGGGTCTGGTTCTGGTACAGGTTCTGGTGCAGGCTCTGGTGCAGGCTCTGGCTCTGGTACGGATGTCGGCTGTGGAGCAGACTGTGGTTTCGGTTTGTCAGGGTCATCTATTGACATCGGCATACCCAAAGGAGATTGGTCGCCTTTTTTGGCCATACCCCATTCTGTAATAACCACCTTGTTGTCAGCACAGAAAACCGAGCTATTAGACACGTATGTGATAGCCGCATACATCAGTTTCCTTACACTATCCTCAGCATCATGAAAGGCGTTGGCATACGACTGCAATGCTCTTTGCAGGATATCATTGTATCTCACAAACTCATTGCCCGACAATTCGCTCAACCGTGTTGGTTTTCCCTCAAAAACATCCGTAGTCCACATAATCTGTTCATTTGCCACATTTCCCATGAATATGGCATTAGCCAATAGATTATGGAATTCTTCAGGTATTAATGCTTTTCTTGGCCCTATTAAGCCATTAATGCGTTTCTGATTCCTCACGACAGCCTCACCGCCGCAAAGAGTCAGCTTATAATTTTTAAGCCTAGTTGTAGATAATTCAGTTGTTTTCATTTACTTTCATCTGCTTTTATTGTATGTAGATTCTTTAATTTTCCGTTTTTCTCTACAAATGTTTTCATATCATCCTTTTGTATGATATATGTATCAATCAACGTGCGGAGGGCATTGTTCATCGCAATGTCATACTTTGGAATACCCTGCGTTGCCAAGAACGAAATTTTCATCAGTTCCGTCCATTTGTAGTATTCCTGATAGTTGGAGAAATATTTCAGTTTATTCTTATCCACGGGTACCTCGTTGAGTATCTTGTCAACATTCTCAAACGTATCAAAGACCTCCGGCAGGCTTTCACGCACCTTCTCCTCATTGAATTCTATTGTTCCGAATAGCTCCGGCTGCAATTTTATATCAAAACCGTTGTGCTCAATCGTCGATTTTACGTTGTTCCACATCTCATCGTCATAATATGCAGATCCCATGGTGTTGACAAAACGATTAATCATCTCTGCACATATATCAGCGAGCATGTCTGACATATCATCAACGGAATTTGACGACGACACGTATGGATATAACTTATTAGCTATCTTGTCTGACAACTTGAGCTTCTCACAATACAGCACTTTGCTGTTTTCCAAGAACTGCTTAAGCTCTTTCTCTTTCAAGCCTCTCCTTATGAAATCCTGGTAATGATCAAGAGACAGATTGGCATCAACCCACTTCCGCTCAACGGCATCTGATATCATGCGGCTGAAATTCATAACGTTCGGTGTTGTAATAATATCCTCCAATTTAAGATTCCTCTCATTGAGCCACCTGTCCAAGTCCTCGTATGTCTCTATATTGTATGCCCGCATGATACGGTTCTTGTTCTCGTCAAACGTCAACGACACATCTACATTCGCACGCGCACGGATGGCAAACAACTCACTCAAATCGGTCTCGTTGACAACTTTCATGTTGTTGATCATATCAAGCACGACATCATGCAGACTCTCTTCATCGATAACCATCTTGCTGATGAAATCAGAGAAGAAATACTTGTCGCGGCCAAAAAGTACATCGAAAGTGAATGATATCGCACCTGCCGTCTGTATCTGCTTCTTCAATTCCAAATCGCTGTTGTCATCATGATACAATGAAATCAAAGCATTTACCAATGACTCAAATGTCTCCTTGCAAATCATCTCAAACTGAGCATCCCTTGAAACTGACATTTTCTCGCTCGACCGACTTAAATTCTTGATTATCCAGGCAGAGCCATCCTTGCCAACTGTAGCTGCTTCATCCCAAGAATTGCCAGGGTCTGCAAAATGCTGTTTTACAAACGCATTCTCCAAAAACGACTCCCTAAGTAAGGGAAGAAAAACCTTGTACTCCTCTCCTACCTTTTGCTCACCTTGAAGCTTTCCATCATCCTTGTATACCAAATGCCATAAATCATTGTCGTCTTTTTTCTGATATCCCTCAAACAATCCATTCTGACAAGAATACTCAAAAGAACGCAATAAATATATATTGTTGAATGGTTTGTTTGGCGTCCATTCATTGAGCCATGTGTTGTTGGCGGCCGGAGCTATGAGATTCTCAAGCATTTGAAAACGCTTGGACCACCTGTAATCCCTTACCTTTTTTCTCGATTCCTCGTCTCCCTTACTGTCATCGGGAATCTTTGACAAATCAATGTTGAATTTCGTTCCTATTAAGAACAATGGTGATATTTCAGCTATCTGCATGAACTTCTCACGCTGTTCTGCTGTCTTGCCTACCGTATTCTCCACCCAACCCTTCAAAAGCGATGATAACGTAACAACCTCACTCTTGACATCATGGTGGCAAAACAGCAAATTGGTTATAAGATACTGTTGGGAATATTTATTGAACAGATATGCCACTTTTCCGCGAAGTATCATCTCACAGGCATCTGTCTCTGATATAATCTCCTCCTGAATCATCTTTCGGCTTCTCGCCCCAGGAAAATCAAGTATGTCGCTATTTTTAAGGAAAGGCTTATCCTTAAAGAATTCTTTGTTTTCTTTCTTTATGTCAACTATCGTAAACGCCAATTCCATTGCCAAAACACAGAACTCGCTCTTAGGTATTCCCGCAAGTTTGTTGCCTTTCTCTGTCATCACAGACATCGAGGGCTCAGAGGCAGCCTCAATACTGCACTTATTGCCCTTGTCGTTGACAACCTCTGAAATACCAAACAACTCATACAACCTGTCAACATGCAATATCGTGCCGTATTTCCTTAGTACAGCATCCATCTTGATGTACACCGTATGGGAGAAATCCATCCTCTTAAGCGTGGCTATCAATTTATGGAATACATCCGTCAGAATGTTGTTCTTGTTCCACAAAAACTCGAACACGTCTGCCCACTGCTCTACCGATATATTGCTGATAAGCAATGCCAGACTTTCGAAATATCTCGTCTCCACAAGTGCCTGACGAAACGCCTCTCCCCTTGAGACAAGGTTTGACGTAAGATACTCCTTCAACTCGAATATCTCATCCTCTGTTATCGTATCCTGCATAGACATGGATGTCTGATACCTTTTCTTAAGCCGATCTATTTCTTCTTTGACTTTGTCAGCCTTGGGAAAATCATGATTGATGACATCATTATAATATGCATCCAACAACACTATCACAATGTCTATCGGTGTCAGCATAGTAGCTCTTATCGGGTAGTCAGCATCCGCCCACACCTGCTTAGCCGTGAAACGCGATATAAGACTTGTTGCCTCTTTTCCACCTCCTAACGGGTTGATTGACTCTAAAAAACCCGTAGGCTGACTTTTCCCATCATATATATTGAGAACCTCTGTCTGGCTTGTCAATAGGCAGTCAACCATATAAGACTTACCGACCTGACTCTCTCCGAATATTGCAGCGGCCGGGTTCACACTGCTCGCATAAAGCAGTCTCTTCAGCTTTATTCGGTTGGTAATCAGTGTGCTCCTGAAATCTGCCAACTCCTGTCCACGCAGATATACACGTCCCCACTCCAAAGATTTTGCATTGGCATCCAACTGTGATTTTATACTGTTATTATTCATGGCTTTCTAGTTTTAGATGTTTATATGAAGTTTAAATATACCCGTATCCAACCAATTTGTAGTATCTTCCGACCAGGTCTGAAGTGCCAACTCGAAATATTTCTTGGACAATTCATTCCTTTCGTTGTCCTCTACAGAGTCTATCTTCGCTTTCTCCTTGTCCTCATAATACTCTCTTTCAAGCCTGAATTTAAGAGGCAGGTTACGACACATTCTGAACTTCATCGTTTCAATTTCCGTGGCAATTTTTTGAGGTGATATTGACCTCTCTGGCGTATCCATTGGTAAACCCGACTGTCTCTTCACTGTCTCAATGGCATCCTTCATGAGAAACTTTTCGTTGAACTTGAGCACATACAACATATTGGCAGGATAACCGGCGACATCAAACTGCTTAGTACCCAATGATATCGGTAACGACGACAACTCCTTGTATGCTCCATTGATTTCCGGCGTAAGAATGTTGTCAAGAGTACCAGTGCCAGGATTAATGATACCTACATATTCTGTAGTTGGCAATACCTTCGTCTTAAGATAAGTCGTGTTAAGCCTGAACTGGCTCAACTTACCCTGTTCCGCCAAATAGGATATCAAGGCACCCACTGCCACTAACGACTTGTTGTCCTTAAAATGTCCGATATCGGTAGAACCAGGATACCAGCTGCCCACACGGTAATTGCTCATCGAGACAATACGGTTGGGCGCAGTAGGATAAAGCCGCCTTATCATATCCTGTATTTGTTTTATTGAGCACGGTCTGCCGCTTATCAGCACGATATCACATTTATAAGCGTGGAACAAGGCAGCCCATTTGCGCATATTCTTTTCGAAAACCCTGCGGATAATCTCGTTCAGGAACTTGGGCGAATAGCGTATCACCAAATCCTCAAATCTGAAACCCATCTGTTTCTCAAAGAAATCCATAAGTGTAGCCGACGGCACATTGTTGACAAAAATATCTGCGAAAATATATGGCTTTTCCTCCTCGTTCTGCTGTAACTTGCCTATCAGGAAATTGGCTATTGGCTGAAGAACCTGTATCATGAACTCCTTCCGCATCCTCTTCTCCTTATTTCCCATTGCCTGAGTGTCATCGAAGAAATGGTGCATCTTATCAGAGATATTAGTTACTCCCATAGATTTCAGCTTCGCGGTGATTATGCCTGAAGCCTCTGGATAATCATTCTGTGGGGAATCAAGCAACACATCCACTATTACTCTTTTCACCAGATCATCCCCGGCAATCTTGAAACTCTCCCAGAACAAAGGCATCGGCGTTATGCTCTCAGCTGAATGTGTATAGTTGCAGATTACAACATCTGTTGTACCAGCACCGATATCCAAAGTTCCTATTGTCAACGATGGCGTCTCCTCTCCATTGCGCCTTTGACCATAGATACTGAACAATTCCGTCGCATTTCCCAAATACCTGCGCAACTCACTGTAAAGATATACCATCTGGCAACATGTCGCCTCATCATAATTCCAGCTACGTCTAACATCGAGGTTGTCTGCCGTAAGCGACAAATCTTTAACTGACGGTATCACCTCTATCCTCTCCTTATCATCCTCCTCATGATATGGTATATTGTATGTTTTGTTATAATACCTGTTAAGCACGATGCTTGCCTCTTGCATAGCCCTGCGCAATGTCTTCTGTTCCTCTCGCGACATTGCTGTAGGACTGGTCAGAATCACTCTCTTTATCACCCGCTTCTTGTCCTCTGATCCATTGTTTATCCTGAACTCGTAACTGTTTATCTGTTGACGCACCTGTAACAATATCTCTATAAAACAGAATGTCATCAGGCTGCTCCTTGAATAACAGCTTTTATCTCCCATCTCTTGTGGATTAGGCGAGAAACCACCATCATTAAAAAATTGCTGCATTATCCCTTCATAGTCAACATTCCTTGACGGACCTATTATACGGTCCTTTTCAGAGATGTATTTCCACTGGGAATGATATGGCTCTTTATCCCACAGGAAACGTTTCGGACTGCTATAGCTCGTATCAAACTGCGTCGCCTCATTCAAATCGTCCTCTCCACTATAGATATTTCTGATGGCTTCCTTTCCCAACCGTACGACACTGGGCCATTTAAACATTCCGTCTAAGGAGTCAACATTAAAAATCTCTTCCTTGAAACATAAACGCATATCAAACGGCTCACGATATTGCTCGCCCGTCTCCAAATCTCTCATCTTCACAATGGATGACTTTGAGAATGACGTATCTATCGGATCCTCTGCCACCAAGCCAAACGTACGCGAGTTACCGATATCAAGAACCAAATTGGTTGAAATAGGAACGACACCCTCATCGTTATACAGCTTTACTTCAGGACATACATGCATACTATGCAAATAAGTAATAAGGTATGCATAATAAACCAGATATTTCATCTTGCTGCCTACCTCAAATGCATCAAGATTGGTACTGTTAAGAATTTCCTGTAAATACGCATTTAGCCACGGATTTTTTTCGATATTGCAAAACTCGTATGCTTTTAAGGGCAAGAGTATTGATTTTACTTGTTCCTGCTGTGATGGAGTCAACTGTTCAATATCTTCAACTGACATACCACAAAAAGAAAATTGTAGGAATGGCTCTCCTTGAAATGTTACTGATACATCTTCACGCTCATGGTTGGATGTCGTATCAAAAGCGAATATCATTTTATACACTTTCTGGTTGCGTGTCGATTTTTCTTTGATAGGTATTAACTTTATTCTACACCAGTTTGTTGGGGTTGTGCCCGCACCAGATACGTCTCTTAAAAAATACGGCATTGGAAGCCATTTGTTCTCTATCTGTTCCAATGCGCTCATTCTCTTGTCGCCTACTGTTGCGTCAAGACGGTTTATGGTGAGCAAATTGTCAACTTCCAACCAATTCATAGGGACGTTTATTGTATTTTCATCCATCAACTCATTAGTGTAGGGATCAAGATAACCGCCTCCAATCAAATCCATCCTACGCAGATACTTGTCGTGCATCGGGAAATAATAAGTTGGATCCAAATAGATCTTTTCTTCATATCTGAATTCAAAAAAACGAAGAGCTTTTATTACTCTGGCATTAAGGTCTATTACTAACTCATTCGGTAATTCATAATATTGAATACCCGTATTAAGTACTAATGATATAGCCATATTGTTTTCTTTTTTTATGTTGATGACAAATCGTTTTCTTTTGTAACCACGACAAGATTGATAATTTTCACAACACACCTCACAAATCCAATATGTTCTACCGTATGTCAAGTATCTTAGCTAAATAATGTGCTGGTCAGCTTCAATATAGTATGAAATGACAAGGTCTTCGCACATGATAAGGTTTAAGGCGCATTATTGCAAGTGCAAAGATAATAACTATTTTAATATAAACCATTACTCAATAAAAACTTTTTTACAACAAAAACAATGTTTTTCCGCTTTTATATGCAAAAATAAATATTTATTCGTTATTTATGCGAAAATATTGCCTCTTTACGCCTATCTGTATGCGGCATCCCGATGGTCTGCCTGATGAATTACCTGCCAAAGTCTTGATTCCCGTGCGATTCTCACATCTTCCTCTTCCTCCGGCTTGGCATGATGCCCGCCCATGTGCCAACGTATGGCGCGTCTCTCATCCTCCGTAAGTTTCAGTCCGCACTGCTCCAAAATTCTTATAGAACGATGACCGTGCCCATGAATATGCGTATGCTGATGATGAACGTTTCCCTCCTCATCATAATAAAGCTTTCTTGTCTTGCAAATGTCATGTAGCAAGCCACAGATTATCAGACTGTCTTCCGGTAAATCCGCCCCTGCTTCCTTTGCTTTCTCATACACCCCAAGACAATGCTGGGCTAAACCGCCACGCCAATGATGATGACGATTTAAAGAGGACGGCACTTCAAAAAAATCCATTCTCATCCAAATACCGTATAACATTCTCTATTCCCTCACGTTGCGTACTTCGCAACAAACCGATAATAATCGTCCGGTTTCTCTCACAATCCACAGCTTCCATAATATCTAAAAATCTTTATTTTTCATTAGCTTTCGCTGATTTTCCTCACACTCAACATAGCTCAAGCGAGCTTGACTCTGTCTTCGCTTAACCGGAAAATTAATTCTTCATTAGAATACATTCGGACCCCGTCCGCAATGAATTTTTCATTTTTCATTTTTCATTCTTCATTTTTCATTTTTCATTTTTCATTAGAATACATTCGGACCTCGTCCGCATCTAACACTTAACACTTAACTTCCCACACCCCGCCAGGCAAGTCCCCCTTAGGGGGGATTTAGGGGGCTTCCTTTCACCCCGCCAGGCTTTCTCTCCCCCTAATGGGGGGGGGAGTTGGAGAGGGGCTTCTTCATTTGATAACATTCGGCTTGCCGCATCAAACTCTTAACTCTTAACTCTTAACTCTTAACTCATAAAAATTCTCCCACTCATCTCGCAAATCGGTCATTTTGCCGAATATAAGGTTCGCTCCCTCATCGGCAAGGACTTTATCGGGCAACGGACCGGTATTCACGGCTATGGTGAACACCCTCGCGGCTACTCCGGCACGCACACCAAGAGGGGCATTCTCCACAATGATTCCCTCCCACGGCTCTATTCCTGCCTTCCTCATACCGCAGATATACGGTTCGGGATTGGGCTTGCCGTGCACCACATCAAAACTGGTAATCATCAGGTCCTTGCTCACAAGCCCTTTGAAATCCTGCTCTATCTTATCAAGCAATGTTCTCTGACCACTTCCCGTAACGACCACGATTTTCATGCCTGACGCCTTTACCTTCTCCATCAGTTGCTGCACTCCCTCTATCTTATCCGCAACAGGACATCTGCTGTACAACAGCGACTTCTCGGCATACATCTTCGATGCCTCCTCATCAGAGAGCTCCTTGTGCCACTGACTGCGTGCAAGCAGTTTTATCGTCTCCACTCCTCGCATGCCCTCATACAGATATGCCTCGTCAGGGGCAATATCCAGTCCGAACTTCGCCATCGACTTATGCCAGCTCACTGCATGGTTAGGCATGCTGTTGTACAACACTCCATCCATGTCAAAAAGAACGGCTTTGGGTGCAAATGCCTCAAAGCCGTTTCTTTCCATGTATTGTCTTATTTCTTTATCGTACATAATACTGTTTCATAGAAAAAACGGCATTCTCATTTAAGGCTCACAGCCTTAAATCATTCGTTTGCCAATCTTTCCTTAATTGCCTTGCTGTCAGCCTCATATCCTGGCTTGTCGAGCAATGCGAACATATTCTTCTTGTATGCCTCAACTCCCGGCTGGTTGAATGCGTTGACACCGAGGATATTCCCACTGATACCGCACGCCTTCTCGAAGAAATAGATAAGCTGACCGATGTAATACTCGTTCAGTTCCGGTACGGAGATACGCATATTTGGAACACCACCGTCAACATGTGCCAAACGTGTGCCAAGCTCTGCCATCTTGTTCACCTCGTCGATACGCTTGCCGACGAGGAAATTCAGACCGTCAAGGTTCTCCTCATCGCTTGGGAACAACAGTTTCTTTGCCGGCTGCTCTACACTGATTACTGTCTCATAGATAGTGCGCTCGCCCTGCTGTATCCACTGACCCATTGAGTGGAGGTCGGTTGTGAAGTCGCAGGATGCCGGGAATATTCCCTTGTTGTCCTTTCCCTCACTCTCACCGAACAACTGCTTCCACCATTCACTGATGAAGTGGAGCTTCGGCTGGAAGTTGACCATAATCTCTGTCTTCTTGCCCGCCTGTGAATACAAGCCATTGCGGACAGCGGCATAGATAGCCGACGGATTCTCCTCGTATGGTGCCTCAATGCCGCATACCTTTTCCATCTCAACGGCACCGGCAACCAACTGTGCGATGTCAAAGCCTGCACATGCGATAGGAAGCAGTCCTACTGGGGTGAGCACAGAGAAACGGCCGCCTACATTGTCCGGAATAACGAATGTCTTGTAGCCTTCCTTGTCAGCGGCTGCGCGCGCGGCTCCCTTAGTAGCGTCTGTTACGGCAACGATAACCTTCTTGGCTGCCTCCTTGCCAATCTGGTCCTCACACTGCTTCTTCAACAGACGGAATGTGAGGGCTGTCTCTGTCGTGGTGCCCGACTTGGAGATGTTGATTACTCCAAACTTCTTGCCTTTCAGATAAGCGGTGAGCTCTGCAAGGTAGTCCTCACCGATGTTGTTGCCGGCAAAAAGGATTACAGGGTTCTTGCCATCGTTGACAAGCCATGCGAAAGAGTTGCTCAATGCCTCGATGACGGCACGCGCGCCAAGGTAACTGCCTCCAATTCCTGCTACAACGATAGCCTCGCAGTTCTCACGCAGTACATTGGCACAGTCCTGTATCTCCTTCAAAAACTCAGGGGTGATGGAAGATGGCAAATGCAGCCAGCCAAGATAGTCATTACCGGGACATGTTCCGTTCTCAAGTGCTTCCTGAGCCGCCTTTACCTGTGACTCATAACCTTTCACTGTTCCCTCCTTAAGGAATTGTACGGCTTTTGATACGTCTAATGTGATATTTTTCATTGTTTATCAGTTTGTGATTCTTCTATCGGAAAGAATCGGTTAATAATTTTATCTCTATCTGCGGCGATATGCGCTCATACAAAATGTTATACACGGCATCAAGAATAGGCATGTTCACATGACAGTGCTTGTTGATCTCCTTCATGCACTTAGTGCCGAAAAATCCCTCCGCTATCATCTCCATCTCTATCTGCGCGCTCTTTATGCTGTAACCCCTGCCTATCATAGTTCCGAATGTTCGGTTTCGGGAGAAATTGGAATACCCTGTAACAAGCAGATCCCCAAGATACACCGAATCTGTCATGTCTCTATCAAGGGGGTACACCGACATCAGAAAACGGGACATCTCGTGTACGGCATTCGACATAAGGACTGCCTGAAAATTGTCGCCATACTTCAAGCCACTGCATATTCCCACGGCTATCGCATATACATTCTTCAATACCGACGAATATTCTATGCCTACCACATCACTGCTCGTCTTTGTCTTTATATAGTCGCTCGCCAATATGTCAGCGAAGGCCTGCGCCTTCTCCTGGTCCTTGCACCCTACTGTGAGATACGACAGCCGCTCCAATGCCACCTCCTCAGCATGCGACGGACCGCCAAGACAGGCCAAGCTCTCGTAGGGCACATCGTAAACCTCATGGAAATACTCCGAACACACAAGGTTCTCATCTGGAACGATACCCTTGATAGCGGTAACGATGAACTTGTCCTTGATCCTCGTCTTTAGTTTCTTTAGGTGATTTTTCAGAAAAGGCGACGGCGTAACGAAAATAAGGGTGTCAAACTGCTGCACTATCTTGTTGATGTCATTAGAGAACATTATCTCATTGATGTCAAAATGC
>JAJPZD010000231.1 GCA_021204605.1 Prevotella sp. | reverse complement strand
CAATAGTAATATTGTATCTTACCTTTGAAAATAATTTGATATAAAGATAAGGTGTTATTCAAATAATTTTTTTAATTTTGCAATAGTGAAATAAAAACAAAGAAATATGTAACATAACAAAGAAATGACATAAAATAGAGAAGCGTTAGCTTTATTCTGGTTTTCTGAAAATTGGGGAATTTAGAAGAACCACTAAGAGTAAAAGTTGATGCTCACGTGTATAGCGTGGGCTTTTACTTGTTTATGGTGGTTCAGGCTTCCCCAAGCCTTCAGAAAGCGTAGACTAAGTTAATTGTCCACGCTCTTTTTTGCTGTCCTTTTCAGAATGTAACATAGAATGACTAAAAGGCAATAATATGGCAGGGAATGTAAACCAAATGATAAATGGCAAGGAAAGACTAATTGACTTCATATCAGGTCAAGAAGTACCTGCAACACCAGAAGAAAAATATGCGACACAGCCGTTTTCCAGAATTTTAGTGGAGGATTATGGTTATGGCAAATCTGACATTCAAACACGACCACAATATCGAGTAAAGGCACATCCTTCAGATATGAAAGGATATCCAATAGATATTGCGGTTTTTGAGAATGGAAAACTTAAATTGATAGTAGAATGTAAAGCCCCCAAAATAAGGCAATTAGAAGATAGACTGCCTCAATTAAAGACATATTTATTGTGCTCGGAGGCAGAAATTGGTGTTGTGTATAATGGAGAGGATAGTATTTATATTCGAAAGGTACAAACAGAAGATGGAATAGATTTCGAGAAAATACCATTCATACCACATAAAGGTGAGAAAATTTCAGAAATCGGGCTTTACAAGAAAGTTAACTTGATGCCATCACACAATCTCAAAAGTGTATTTTCTGAGATAAGAGGTTGGATTGTTGCAAATGGAAATGTGACAAGGGATGATGAAATTGCGGCTCAAATGATGTTGCTGATACTCTGCAAAATCTATGATGAACGATTTACAGAGAAAAATAGTAATCTTGAATTTAGGGCATCACTTGATGATACAGATGAAGAAATCGAAATAAGGATTAAAAAACTTTTCAAAGCGACAAAAGGAAAATATAATGATGTCATTTTAAACGATGATGAAATCAAATTTGATGGAAATACACTTAGGGGAATATTGGGACGTTTACAGAAATATAGCATAGTAAACACGGACAGAGATTGTATAGCAGATGCATTTGAGGTTTTTGTAGGTAAATCTGTGAAAGAAAAGGAAGGACAGTATTTTACACCCCGAAATGTGATACATACAATGATTGCTGCGATAAATCTAAAGACAAACAGCTACATAATAGATAGTGCGTGTGGAAGTGGAGGTTTTCTTGTTGAATCTTTAAAAAGATTAGAAGACATATTAAAAGAAAAAGCAATAGATTGCGATTGGAGTGAAGCTGCATACACTGATGAAGTTAAAGAACAAGCAATTAAATATCTCAGAGGTTTGGAGAAAGACCCTTTCCTGACAAAATTATCAAAGTCATATATGGCAATCTTAGGAGATGGCAAAGGTGGAATATTCAGGGAAGATTCATTGGAACAACCATCAAAATGGAGTAATATAACACAACAGCAGATAAAGTTGGGTATGTTTGATTTTCTTTTGGCAAATCCACCATTTGGAAAGAATATCAAAGTTGAAGGCAAAGAGAAATTAAAGCAATATTCTTTAGCAAAACGAACAGACCAAAAAGGTCAGACAACGATTAATGACAGTGGAATCGTATCGTCTTTGTTCTTAGAAAGAAATTTACAACTATTAAAGTCTGGCACTAATACATCATTGGGTGGAAAAATGGGTATAATATTGCCAGAGCCATACTTCGCCCTAAACAAATATTCAGCAGAAATGGACATGATGATTAAAGGGAATAATATTCTGTGGATTATAGATTTACCACAAAACACTTTCAGACCTCATAATAACGCTAAATGTTGTGCAATCATATTTCAGAAAGATGCTCCACAACAAGAATATATTAACATGGCTGTTATTGACAATATCGGTCATAATCATCAAGGAAAGGCAATTTACAATCTGGATGGAACAATCAAGGACGATTGCGAGCAAGTGATTAAAGAGATTGGGGAACGAAATCAGAATGGAGGCACATTGATAACTGATTATGCAAATCAAAGAACTTTTAGAATAAAAGCAGATAAGGTATTAGGTAAGAGAATATTGATACCTCGTTTTTATAGAGATGAATGTCAAAACTATATAGAAGAACTTGCTGATATTGAAGATTATAGACTTATATCTCTTAGAAAACTCATTGATGAAGGCATAATAGATTATTTTAGTGGACATGGTTCACCAGAAGCGGAAAGCAAAGGGATGGGCGATATTCCATACATTCGAGTAAAAGACATAGTGAATTGGCAAACGTATGTGGATGTAACAGCGATGGTAACAGAAGAAACATATAACAAGTTGTATAACCCCAATAAACAGTTACGACCAAAAGACATTTTGTATGTCAGCAGAGGAAGTTATCGTATCGGCAGTGTTGCAATGGTATCTCCATACGATGGTAAGATGTTGCTAACAAGGGAAATAATTGTTATTAGGATAAATGAGAACAACAAGTATGGAATTACACCAGAATATTTGCTGTATGCTTTGTCGCATAAGTATGTGCAGGAGCAAACCAAAAACAAGGTGTTTTACGAACCATGTTTGCCAAATATAGCTGATAGATGGAAAGACCTTTATATACCAATTCCAAAAGACAGTAAAAGATTTGAAGATATCAAGAAAACTCTTTGTGAAATTGTTTATGAGCGGCAATGGAAATATAAGGAAAGTATTGCCATTCTCAAGAAAGATTATGGTGCATATATGATATAGGTGTCAGATTATAAAATCAATCAAGTATTAAAGCGTACGAGGTGCGTTTTTAGTGATATTTGATTATATTTCTTGAAAAACTTTTTCACCCTGTGCCACGAAATGGCATAGGGTGGGGTTTATCTTTGCACGAAACAATCAAAAAATAAAGGACATGACACTATCAGAATTACTTCATTCGGTTTCGTTTGACGAGATTGTTCTGTTCATAGGGAAATAACATGATGATGAGAATTGTATGGCAGGCAGGGCTGCGTATTATGAGAAATGAAAATGACAAAAAAAATGATTTTTAAAGAAATATCTGAACATATACTATGAAATAAGACAAGTATGCAATATCTTTGCAATAACAAGATTTGTACTTGAGATTAATATATACAAAATGTTTGACTAATAATTAAAGCAATAAGATATGGAAGAGAAAATTAAAGAACTCCTCGCAAAGGTAAAATTTGAATATGAGGAGGCTATACAACAACAAAAGGAAATGATTAATAGAGGAGAGTATATTGACGAATCTCAAAAACAAGATTTTGGTCATATTGAACAAAACCATTCTAATTTTATTGCCTATTTGCTTAATCCAAAAGAAACTCATGGAATGGGTGATAAATTGTTGAAAGCGTTCTTAAAACAAGTAGGTATAGATGAATATTATATTGATGCTTCAAAATGTAATACAAAAGATATGATCGAGCGTTTTATTAGTAATTTAAATCCTGATAAAACAGAAGGTGGTAAAATAGATATCATTGTTGAAGATGGTTCTCATGCTGTAATCATTGAGAATAAAATATATGCGCCAGATCAAGAAAAACAGTTGCAAAGGTATTCAGAATATGCTTACCCTAAATTTAAAGGAAATTATAAGTTAATATATCTCACTTTGTTTGGTGACATGCCAAGAGAAGATGTTGGAGATTTAAAAAATATAATGCGCAAATCATACGAAAGGGATATTATAGAATGGCTATCTTGGTGTGTGATTATTGTTTCTGACAAACAATCTCTTAAAAAAGAAATTCAAAAATATCTTAATTTGGTTAAATACTTGACACATCAAACTCTAAAAGACAATTATTTGAAAAAAGTGGCAGAAATTGCCATTGAAGCAGAAGAAATAGATAATATAATTAAAGAGCCTATAATAAATGAGGCTGAATCTTATATATGCAAATTGTTTAGAGAACGATATGTTTATGATAAGATAGAAGAATACGCAAAAAGTGAATTCTTTAACGTCAATAGAGATAGCAAGTCAATTAGGATTTCAAAACCTGGTTGGAAAGGCAGAATCCAGATCAAAACTGAGAATATTAAAGGTAAATGGGAGGGTATGTTTATAGGTATAACTTATGGTGAAGAAATGGATGTGAAAGAGAAATTAAATTGTTTTAGTTGCAAACCCAATATAGATTGGCCTTATGGCTTTCAAAATATTCGCGATAGCTATGATTGGGACACGCTAAGTTCCTGTATGACTATCAAGAAACCTGAAGCTGCCAAATGTATAATAGATTTAGTCAAAGAGATATTAACTGAAATAGAAGAAAAGAAAATACCAATGTAATATGAAAGATTTTGCGGCAATAGATTTTGAGACAGCCAACCAGTATCGCTCA
>JAJPZD010000251.1 GCA_021204605.1 Prevotella sp. | reverse complement strand
CATATCGAACTTGACATCATGCTCTCACGCAAAACACGCATGATGATTATCGGCGACTGGATATGGCAATTCACCTACATTGTTTTCGATGGCGAGCATCTGTTCCTTGAGGAATACGTTGAGGGAGAGAGCAAGTTGTGATTATAGCAAAATTTGATGTAATGTAATAGCGTGAAAAAGATTATCCTCATAACTGGCGGACAACGGTCGGGCAAGAGCATGTATGCGGAAAAACTTGCGTTAAGTCTTTCAGACAATCCTGTCTATATGGCAACTGCCCATGTTTGGGATGATGAGTTTCTTGAAAGGATAAGAAAGCACAAGGAGCGCAGGGGCAGTCAATGGATAAATATCGAGGAGGAGAAATACCTGAGTAAATATATTCTGACTGATAAGGTGGTAGTGATTGACTGCATAACGCTATGGTGTACGAATTTCTTTTTCGAGCATAACAAGGAAAATGCAGAAAATCCTTCTGTCGATGAACCACTTGCAGAAGTGAAGCAAGAGTTTGACCTATTCACCGCACATGATGCGACATACATCTTCGTAACCAACGAGATAGGAAGCGGTGGGGTAAGCGACAATGCTATTGTGAGGAAATTCACGGAAATGGAAGGGTGGATGAACCAATATGTGGCTGCGCATGCCGATGAGGTAATTCTTATGGTGAGTGGTATTCCTGTAAAAATCAAGTAAATGAGAAAATTTGACATAAAAGCTCCCGACAAGGAAATCCAAAAAGATATCCAAAGAAAAATCGACAACTTGAACAAACCGAAGGGCTCACTTGGCAGATTGGAGAGTTTGGCTTTGCAGATATGCTTGATACAACAGACATTATCACCACGCCTTAATCATCCGTGTCATCTGCTTTTCGGTGCAGACCATGGCATAGAGCGTGAGGGTGTTAGTGTGTCACCACGTGAGGTTACATGGCAACAGATGATTAATTTCACGAAAGGGGGTGGTGGCGTGAATATGTTCTGCCGTCAACATGGATTTAAGTTGTACATTGTCGATGTGGGTGTTGACCATGACTTGTCAGCTTTTCCACAAATACGGAACTGCAAGATAGCCAATGGCACTGACAATTTCCTTTATGGGGAGGCGATGTCAGAGAGCCAGTTTGAGAGGGCATTGGATGTTGGTGTCCAACTTGTTGATGAGTGTTGTGCGTATGGTTGCGGTATTATCTCTATTGGGGAAATGGGCATTGCCAACACATCACCGTCAAGTATCTTGATGAGCGTATTCGGAAATGTTCCTCTTGATGAGTGCATAGGTGCCGGGGCTGGTCTTGACAACACAGGTATAATGCACAAGAAAAAGGTACTTGTCGCTGCATTAAATAATTTCCAATCCACCCATGATGTGGCAAATTGTGGTGCAGAGACGATAATCCGCTATTTCGGTGGCTTTGAAATGGTAAGTGCTATCGGGGCTATGCTCCGTGCGGCAGAGCAGCATACGATAATATTGGTTGACGGTTTTATAATGACAGCATGTGCCTTGGCAGCCTCACGGTTGTATTCTGACATTACTGAATACATGATTTTTGGTCATTTAGGGGATGAGAGTGGTCATAAGAAATTACTTGAACTGTTGAACGTCAAGCCCTTGTTGAGTCTCGGACTGAAATTGGGAGAGGGCACAGGGGCGTTATGCGCCTTCCCTATCGTGGACAGTGCTGCAAGGATGATGAACGAGATGAATAGTTTTGAGAATGCCAAAATCACAAAATATTTCTAACGATAAATATAACGACAATATATGGACGTAATTTTGATAAGGCATACGAGCGTGGGCGTGCCACAGGGCATGTGTTATGGTTGGAGTGATGTCCCAGTGGCGGATACATTTGAGCAGGAGGCTGCGATAACGAAAAAGAATCTTGAGGGCTATACTTTCGACAAGGTTTTTTCCTCACCTCTAACAAGGGCAAGGAAATTGGCTGAATATTGCGGTTTTCCTCACCCTGTCATAGATGAGCGTTTGAAAGAGATGAGTATGGGCGACTGGGAAATGCAACTGTTTAATGAAATTCAAGATGATAACCTGCAACGCTGGTACGATGATTATATGCACGTTGCTACTACCAACGGCGAAAGTTTCCCTGTATTGTATAACCGCGTAGCCTCTTTCCTCGATGAACTGAAAACGCATTCTTACCAGTGTGTCGCTATCTTCGCTCATGGCGGAGTACTTGTATGTGCTGGTATTTACGGAAAACTTTTCCCTCCAAAGGATTGTTTCAATAATCTTGTATCTTTCGGAGGGATCCAGAAAATCACGATTTAACATTTTCTGAATCAAAACCGTTTTTTCATTGTCTGTGTTATACGACAGCCCTAATAAAGAAGAATAACAGGGAGATAATTACCATGACAGTTTCCGTTGTCCGGCATATCCTTACGGCTTTTTCCATGTCGGCAGTTGTGAGGTTGCGGTCGTTATCACCGATAAACGGTTTGTCAATGTATTCGTTGAAATAGATATGACCGCCTCCGAAACGGCAATCCAATATCCCTGCAAGGGCGGATTCTGGATAACCACTGTTGGGACTTGCGTGTTTACAGCCGTTGTGCGCAACGAATCTCAGCAGTTTCGGGCGGCGTGCCACGATTACCATTAGCAGTGCTGTGATACGTGCAGGGATATAGTTTGCCACGTCATCAATTCTTGCGGCGAAAGTTCCGAACTTGCGGTAGCGTTGTGTGCAGTAGCCAATCATCGAGTCTAATGTGTTGACCATCTTGTATGCCATCATGCCAGGCACGTTTAGAATACACAACCAAAACAAGGGCGCAACCACACCATCATTCAGGCTCTCCGCAAGCGTCTCCAATGCCGCTTTCTTTACTTCTTCCTCTGTCAGTTGTGAGGTGTCCCTTCCCACAATGCGTGCCACCTGTTTGCGCCCTTCTTCCAACGACACATCAAGGGCAATAAACACATTCCTCACCTCACGGATAAGTGTTGTTCCGGCAAGGCAATAGAAGATAAGTATCGTTTGTAGAATTAAGAGAAAGAAAATTGATATTGTCTGTGCGACATATAACAGTAATGCGGTGAGGAGAAATACAATAATGATTAGAGAAAATGCAAGTAACGCCCCTTTTCCGATACGGAAACGTCCTTTGTTGAAATGACGCTCACCGAAAGCGATAATCCTGCCGAACCACACGATAGGGTGGGGCAGATTTTCAGGGTCGCCGAGAAGTCGGTCAAGTATCCAACCGACAAGCAGAGGACAGATGCTTGTCAGGATTAGCAAGGGCAATGGAAATTGCCGGCTCAATGTATCTATGCAATTAAAAAACATGATGCTTATCCTTTTCAACAAAAGAACTTACTGCTGCTACAATGGCATCGTTCTCATTTCTATTCTGTGCAGCGATACGGAAATAGTGGCTGTCAAGACTATCGAAATTCGAGGCATCACGAATGAGGAAGCCATATTTATGTATCAGGAAATCCTTCAATTCTGAGGCACTATGAGAAGATATGCGCCCTAACATGAAATTTGTTGATGTCTGCTGTATGTCAATGTGTTCGATGTTGTTCAGCAAATCACGTAACCGTTGAGCCTCGTTCATCATAATGGCAGTGTCAGGAAGAACATTAATATTGTACTTTATCAAGAATTTGCCTGCCTCTATCGCCAAGGCATTGATATTCCAAGGGTGGCGGAGACGTTTCAATTTGCTTACAATCTGTTTGTTTGCCACAACATAACCGATGCGCAAACCTGGTACACAGAAGCGTTTTGTCATGGAGTGGAGAAGCAGGATGTTTTGCCGTGCCACCGCCTCACTGTCGGAAATCATACGCTCTAAGGTGTAATTCTCATAACTATGGTCGATTATGAAAAAACTTTCCTGTTTCTGGTCGGCAGTTTTCAGTATATCATGGGATGGTATCACATCACCTGTGGGGTTGTTGGGATTGCAGAGCCAGAACACATCCCCAACGCTGTTTTTGTCGGAAATCGTGTTTCCATATAACCGACAGGCATCGCCATATTCGCTGAATGTCGGTTGGTGGATGACGTGGGTAAGATTGCCGTTTCCATTCAAAGCACTGAAATGTTGGGCAATAAGATAAATTGCCTCTGTTGCCCCGTTGGTGGCCATCACCTCGTCTATGCTGATGCCGCTTTCATCGGCTATCACCCTTTCCAAAGACAACGGTTCTGGTTCGGGGTAGTTGCAGATAAGTTGCAGGTGGTCAGAAAGGTGCTGTTCCAACTTCTGTAAGTCAGCATGTGCATAGATATTGGAGCTGAAATTCACTTTCACCAATCCCTTGTACTTGTATATGTCATCCCCGTGTCCGTCAATCATTGTTCTTTATATGAATGAGAATGCAAATAATTATCTGTCCGTCAATATATGGTAAACCTTTTCCATGTCAATATGTTTTCTGACATGTTCGGCAAGTTTGTCATATTGTTCTTCCTTGAATTTATGGTAATCAGAAATTCTGTTATCTTCATTCAGTTTTTCAGCGTAAGGT
>JAJPZD010000158.1 GCA_021204605.1 Prevotella sp. | reverse complement strand
CAATAATCCCGTTGTCCTCCCGAACGGCGTATGGCCTTGTTCACATTCCCCGGACCGCAGTTGTAGGCGGCGATGGCAAGCGTCCAATCCCCGAAATTCTCGTACAGTTGCTGCAGGTAGCGCAACGCCTGTTGGGTCGATTTCTGAGGGGAACGCCGCTCGTCCACCACACTGTTTACCTCCAACCCCATCATGCGGGCCGTTCCTATCATGAATTGCCACAACCCCGTCGCCCCTACGGGAGAGACGGCATTGGGACGCAAGGCCGACTCGATAATGGGCAGATATTTCAATTCGAGCGGCAGACCCATTTTGTCAATCTCCTCCTCGAAAATAGGTTCGTAATATCGGTTCAACGCCAACAGTTTCTCTACCAGTTCCCGCCGCTTTTCGGTATAGAGTTCGATATACTGCTTGACCACCCAGTTATAGGGCAGTTCGATGACGGCGGGCAACTCGCTCAGCCGCCGGATATAGATTGAATCTGTATACTGGATGTTCTCTCCCTGACGCTCAACCGGAGGCTGCAGATGCCCGTTTTCTTCGACAATAAGGGTGTCCACTCCGTTGAGCAATCCTTCGGGCAATACAATATCCCCCTCCGAAAGGGAGTCTCCGGCCAACGAGTCAACCGACTGGTCAGGAAACAGATAAAACGGCTCTTCCGCCTCCTCCATGGCCTCTTCCTCTTCCTCCGGATTCTCCGCAGGAATTTCCGTCCGAACCGCCTTTTTCCCTCTTTTTCGGTCAGCCGACACAGAGGAAGGGAAAAGAAAGAACGAACAAAAAAGCAATAATAGGGCTATTCTCATGATTTTCTAAAAGGTTATGGCGCACTGAAACCCGATAGAGGCCGACGAGTACCGTACCGGTTCTATCACCGTAGGGGCCACTTTCATAGTCAGGTTTTCGGAAATGTCAAAATTGTAGAGATGGGCGTCCACATAGGCTTCGAGCATGGCCACAAAGTAGACCCCAATCATCGAGATGATGCACATATCGCGGTATCGGCGGTAGAAGTCTTTTTTCTTCTTAATCGCACTTTGCAGCCACGTCATGTTGTCCTCAATCCACTCCGGGTCGTTGCGCCGGTTATAGGCCAGGAAGTTGATGTAACTCGTCGTATTGGGGTCATTGTCCATAGCGTCCTGATAGGCGGTGGAGTAATCGTTGTAATACCGGGCGTTCCAGTTGGTCGCATAGATGAGCCCCAGATAGCCGCCAATGATGATGGGCAGTTTCCAATAGCTCCGGTTGTAGATTTGCCCCAACCCGGGACAGAGGGCCGAAAGCCAGACCGCCTTGATAGGGTCCGGACAGAATGCGGTGGAATCTCTCTTTTCCACGAACACCTCCTGCGAAGAGACCTCCCCTACGCCCTCCACCTCGTAATAGGTTATTTCCGTCGTCTCCGCTTGTCCGATACTGTCCGTGGGGACTTCGACGGTCTCCAAACTATCCCGCTCCAAAACATCCTCCCCGTCTCTGCTCTCTTGGGCGGCGGCAACAGACGGGAAGAGGCTTATCCCCAAAACAGGGATAAGGACGAAAAGATTCCACAGAAGACGATTCGAAGTCAAGGAGATTATTTTAGTTGGTCCAGGAGGGCCACAAGCCGCTCCAGTTCTTTTTCATTTTTAAATACGATGGAGATTTTTCCCTTCCCCTCCGCATTGCAGGAAAACTGTACCGGCATTTGGAAGAAGTCCGACAAGTGCCGACGCAAAATATCGTACCCCTCCTGCGAAGCCGATTCCCCCTTTTTTTTCGATGGAACGAGAGATTCCCGCTGCATCTCCTTGGCCAGCTCCTCTACTTTCCGCACCGAGTAGCCCTGCTTTTGTATCCGCTCATAAAGATCGAGCTGGCGGGTCGGATTGTCAATAGAGAGGAGGGCTCGGGCATGCCCCATATCTATCTGTTTGTTTTTCAAACCTATCTGTATCTCTGCAGGAAGTCTCAAGAGGCGCAGGTAATTGGCGATTGTGGCCCGTTTTTTTCCGACCCGTTCGCTGAGACGGTCTTGCGTGAGATGATACTGGTCAATCAACCGTTGGAAAGTGAGGGCGATTTCGACCGGATTGAGGTCTTCCCGTTGGATATTCTCAATCAGCGCCATCTCCACCATAGAGTCATCCTCCACGGTACGTACATAGGCGGGGACGGAGGTAAGGCCGGCAAGCGACGAGGCTCGGTAGCGCCGTTCCCCGGATACAATCTGATAACCGCCGTCCGGCATCTGCCGCAAAGTAATCGGCTGGATAATGCCGAATTCCCGTATCGAAGCCGCCAACTCTTGAAGCGAATCCTCGTCGAACTCCTGCCGAGGCTGGTCCGGATTGGGCCTGATTTGGGAGAGGTCAATCTCACGGATGGACGACGACCCTCCCGTTGTCAGGTCATCCATCGTGATGAGGGCATCCAGCCCCCGACCCAGGACATTACGTTTCGTTGTAGCCATACCTTTATATATTATTCCCGATGAAACCGGAAAATCCTTCCTTTCATTTTTCCCGACTGATAAGCTCTTTGGCCAGTTGCATATGGTTGAGCGCCCCCTTGGATTCGGGAGCGTACAGGAACACCGGCAGTCCGTGGCGGGGCGACTCGCGCAGCTTGACATTCCGCTGTATCACCGTATCGAAGACCAATTCACGGAAGTGCTTCTTCAGCTCTTCATATATCTGGTTGCCCAACCGCAGACGGGCGTCGTACATGGTGAGGAGAAATCCCTCTATCTCCAGTGCCGGATTGAGCCGGGTCTTGATAAGCTTTATCGTGTTGAGCAATTTGCTGATGCCTTCGAGCGCGAAATATTCGGCCTGTACGGGGATAATCACCGAATCGGCCGCCGTGAGCGAATTCACCGTAATAAGTCCCAACGAGGGCGAACAATCGATGAAAATGTAGTCGTATTCCTCCCTGATTTCATCGATGAGATGGGTCATAATCCGCTATCGGTTAGGAAGGGAAAGTAGCTCCAACTCCGACCCGACAAGGTCGATGTGCGAACAGACGATATCCAGCCCGTCCACATCGGTCGATTCGATGGCCTCCCGCAAAGAGGCCTCGCCAATGACACATTCGTATATCGAAGTTCTCTCTTTCCCGACGTCAAATCCCAATCCCGAAGAGGCATTGGCCTGGGGGTCGGCATCAATGAGCAACACCTTACGGTCCAGAATCGCCAAAGAAGCGGCCAGATTGATGGTCGTGGTCGTTTTTCCCACACCGCCTTTTTGATTGGCAACGGCAATGACTTTACCCATATTCTCTGTTTTTGCCGCAAAGAAACTCTTTTTTCTCCATTTTTCCGCACGGACCGACGATTTATCGCCCAAGTTGTTGATAAATTGTTCCGTTTGTCAGAAAACGCCTTTCGAAAACGATTTGAACGCCATTCTAATGCCCTTCAAACGTCCTTCGAACCCGATTCGAATTTCTCCGCACAAGAACTGCTTGTTGACAAAGATACGAAAATTTCCCTACCTTTGCTCTCCGTGAAGAGAGATGTTTCGCACGATTTTCCGTTTTTCGTCTCTCCTTTTTTTATCGTCTAAAACAACGTTATCGCTATGACCGTTCCAGCAAAAGAGCGCACCGCTTCTTCCCATAGGCCTAAAATTCTCATCACCAACGACGACAGTATCGATGCAAAGGGGCTGCACGCCTTGGTCTCCTATGTCTCCGCCTTCGGTGAAATCAGGGTCGTCGCCCCCGACCGTGCACGGTCGGGACAATCGGGAGCCATCACCACCAAAACGCCCCTTTCCGTACAGGAGGTCCGGCGGAGCGATGAGGCCCTCTTCTACACCTGCAACGGCACACCGGTCGACTGTGTGAAACTTGCCCTGCACATCTTCCGGGACTTCCGCCCCGACCTCATCTTATCGGGAATCAACCACGGTTCCAATGCCGGGATAAGCATTCTCTATTCCGGTACGATGGGGGCCGTGCTCGAAGGGTGCGTCGTGGGGATTCCCTCCATCGGCTTCTCCCTGCTCTCCTACGAACCCGACGCCGATTTCCTGCCTTGCCGCCCCTATGTAGAGGCGCTCGTGGCAAAAGTGTTGGCCGAGGGATTGCCGCAAGGGGTCTGCCTCAATGTCAACTTCCCCCTCTCCCCGCAGGGAATGCGGGTTTGCCGTCAGGCACCGGGCTATTGGACCGATGAATACGAGGGCTGTCCCACGGCCGAAGGCAAAACGGAATATTTCCTGACGGGACGGTTCGTCAATATCGAACCGGAGGCCGTCGATACGGACGAATATTTTTTGGCGCAGGGGTTTGCCTCTGTCGTACCCTGCACCTGCGACCAGACGGCATACAAGGAGATGTCCCGGATTTCCGCCCTGATAGAGGCAATCTGTCCGAAATGAATCTTTTTTCATAAAATTTTCAATCGCACACCACTCATTTACAATATTTTGTCGCTATTCCATTTCCGAGAGGGCGACAAAAGCATTATTTTTTTTCATAAAGAGAGAACAAGGGAAAGATTTTATGTATATATTTGCACGCTCAAAAGC
>JAJPZD010000011.1 GCA_021204605.1 Prevotella sp. | reverse complement strand
TTCCCAATCTCAACTGTAAAAGTTATCAAATAATATATCATATCATTTCTCGTGTCATTCATGTTTTCACCACATAGTTTGAGAATGGGCAATACAATTATCTGAGATTTGAATTTTAGAGTTGATTGGGTAAAGCCGGCGTTTATCAGCCTCGTTCATCCTATTGTTACGCACTTGTAGAGACACAATTTATTGAGTCCGCTCGTTCTGAAAAAAGGATTTAAACAAATATATATGTAAACATACGCTCCGTTGGGGCGTGCGGACAGAACAAATTACCTTCGGTGAAGTTCCTCACGCTCAACAATTCAAATAAATTTGATTGTGTTCGCTTAATTGGAGCTTTCTATCCCTACAATGAGGCAAATCATTACAGGGGGGGGGTAAAATTAACAATTTAAAATAAAATGTGCTTAGAAGTACTTGGAATGTTGTTTTTTGGTTATTGAAATTTAGTCAGGCGCATTGGCGAAAGCAGGAGAAGGAAATTAAAATCCGCTTTGCTTGCTATACCCGAAACAGGCAACTTGCAAGCGAAAGCGAACCATTCACTCTTCATTTTTAACTCTTAGCTCAATCTTTTTCCCCTGATAGAATTCTAATATCGCCTTGTCGTACAGATACTCAAATTTCGCCCTTACGAGGTCGCTTTCAGCGGCGAGCCAGTCATTTTTGGACTCGTTGAACTCGGTGATATTTGCTTTGCCGAACTCATACTTCGCTGACATCAGTTCGAAAGCGGCACTGCTGCTGCGGCTTGCCTCAATACTGCTCTGGTACTTGGCATGTGCTGCCACCGCATTGTAGTATGCAGTCTGTATTTCCTTGTAGAGGGATTTTTTCACGTTATCGAGCTGCAACTGCTGGGCGACATTGTCAAGGCGTGCGCTTCGGATGCTGTTGCGAGTCTCCAACCGGTTGAAAATCGGCACATTGAGGCTCAGTCCGATATACTGACTGAAATTGTTGCGTATCTGGTGAGAGAAGCTCGCCATGCTGACACCACTTGTATTGTAATAGTCGGAGCCGATACCGGCATTAAATGATAAAGTCGGCATGAGTGCGCTTTTGGCGAGTTTTATGTTCTCGGCAGTTCCTTTCAGTCGGTACATCTCCGCCTGTATCTCCGGCTTGAATGTCAATGCCTGTTGGAAAATCTCATCTGGGGTGTCAAGCAGAGCAGCGTCTGTGAGGTTTATCTCATCAGCATCGGGGCACACTATCGAGAACCCATCTGGCGAGGGCAGTTCCAACAGTTGGGTGAGGTCGAGAATAGCCAGACGATAGTCGTTGTCTGCCTGCGTGTATGTCAGTCGGCTGTTTGCAAGTGTCGCCTCCTGTTGTGCCACGTCAACCCCGCTCGCCTTGCCGTTGGAATACATCTGTTGAAGGCGTGCTACCTGCATGGAGTCGATGACAATTTGCCGGAGAGCCACGTCACGGAGCTGTATGTCATACAGCACCTGCACGTAAGCCTGTGCCACCTGCACGCTGATGTCATCGCGCGCCTTCTCCAAGTCGGCTGTGGCCGCCTGTAAGTTGAGTTTGTTGAGACTTATCGTGCGCTCGGTTTTCAAGCCATCGAATATAGGCACATTAGTGGCGAGGGTGAACGAGGTGGCTGCGGTATTGGTATTTGTATAGGTGTTTTCTGCGGTGAGGCCACGTCCGAATGACCAGTTCTGCGATGCTGAGGCTGCGAGGTTAGGCAGGCGGGAGTTTTTCGCCGTGCTGACATCTATCTCACGCTGTTGTCGGGTGATGTCCTGCTGCTTCACTGTAATGTTGTTGTCAATGGCATATTGGATGCACTCTTGTAACGACCATTCATGCTGCTGGGCAGAAATAGATACTGCGAAGAACGAGAACATGGATATGATAAAAAATAATCTTTTCATGTGTGTAGCGTTTATGTATTATTCACTCGCTTTCTGCGGACCTCTCACTTTGTCTTTTTGAGTCAGTCCGCTCTTTATCTCGATGTTCACACCATCACTAAGTCCTGTGGTAACCTTTTTGCGCTCGTATGCATTGTCCTTGCCATCGCTGTTCAGGACATAGACGTATGTGTCGCCATTGCTGAACTCAATAGCACTTTCGGGTACGGAGAGGACGTTTGATTTACGTGTGAGGACTATCTCGGCATTGGCACTGTAACCGGAACGGATCTCATTGCCCTGAGGAACAGTTACGGCAGCCTTGATTTCAAACTGGTTGGCACCGTTGTTTTCTGTGGCTTTGGGTGAGATATACTCCAAAGACGCATCGAATGTAAGGTCTTGCAATGCACCAATGGTTATCTTCATAGGCATGCCCACTACAAGTTGACCCACCTCTGTCTCGTCGATGTTGCCCTTGAAAATCAGGTCGCCCATATCCGCCACTGTAGCTATCGTCGTACCGTCGTTGAACGTGTTGCTGAGAATTACTGAGTTACCCACCTTAACAGGCACGTCAAGCACTATGCCGCTTATGGTAGAACGGATTAGAGTGCTGCTGGCATTTGCGTTACTGCTTGAAACACCGTCGCGCACTACTTCCAATGCATCTATCGCGGCTGCTTTCTCCTCACGCGCCTGGTTCAGTTCAAGAAGCACGTTGTCGTACTCGTCGGCACTGACCAATTGTCTGTCGAAAAGGTTCTTCTCCCGCTCATAGTTGATTTCAGCCTGTTTCAGGTTCACTTCAGCAAGTCGCACACGACTTTCGGCGGAACTAAGACTGCCCATGTCGGGTATCACCTTCACCTTGGCTATCACCTCTCCCTGCTGCACCTTGTCACCGGCATCTTTGTAAAGATCGGTGATGATGCCACTGATCTGAGGCTTCACCTCCACCTCGTCGCGCGGTTCTATCTTTCCCGTTATTACCGTTGTCCTGCTTATTTCCATAATCTTCGGCGTGAACTCCTCATAAACCATAGGTTGCGGCCGCGACTTCATATACAGGAACACGAATGTCGCAACGAAAAGCAGGATTATTAGAACTGCAACTACATACTTCACATACTTTTTCATATTATCTCTTATTTTTTATCTCTTATTTTTTATTTTAATTTCATTGAAGTTGCTTGCGCTCGGCAAAACAAACAAGTTTGATTGCTCTCGCTAATCGCAACTTTGCGCCAACGGCGCATTATTCGTCTCTCATAGCATCCACTGGTTTTACTGCCATGGCCCTGAAAGCAGGCACGAGACCGGCGAGGACACCCAACAGACTGAGCAATAGGGTGGAGACCACGGCGGTGGCAAAGCTGACTTGGAAATGTGTATTCACCACGCCATCGGTGGTATTCGACATTTCCATCAGTTCAAGGATGATGACGGCAAAGAGTATTCCGCTCATGCCAGCCACAAGGGTAAGTAAAATACTTTCTGAAATTATCTGAGACAGGATGTTTTTCGGAGTCGCACCTATTGCCCTGCGGATTCCTATTTCGGTGGTTCTCTCACGCACCGTAACCATCATGATGTTGCTCACTCCTATTGCCCCTGCGAGCAGCGTTCCTATTCCAACAAGCAGTATGAGGAAATTGACACCGGAGAAAAGGTTGTCAAGCATTCCGAACATCACTTCAGTGTTGAACACGACTATTGCCTTTTCATCATCCGGTGAGATTTTGTGAGTTTCGGCGACTACGGTTCTCATCTTCTGCGTTATACTCTCAATCGTAACGCCTGGCTTGGCGGTTACACAGATAATATGCACACTGTCACCGAGGTTGTATGCTTTCTGCATCATAGAGAGCGGTATGACAACAGCTTGGTCGGGGTCGCCCGCTATCTGTATGTTGCCTGTCTGGAAATTCACTCCTACCACATCATAGTAGATTTTATCGATACACACTTTCTTGCCGCAAGGGTCTCCGCCGTCAGGGAATAAATCGTTGTACACCCTTTTTGCGATTACGCATACTTTACGGTTCTGCTGTATGTCCATATCGTTGAGGTAACGCCCGTAAACGATGTTCGGAGCATCCACATTCAGGTAGTCGGGCAATAAACCTTGAATGTAGCAATCCGCCTTGTTCTCCTTGTATGTGGCATTGCTACCCCAATGTGCCACCATGGGTGACACCGTCTCCAATTCAGGCACCTGCAGCTTGAGCCGCTCCACGTCATCATATACCATGCTCCACTTCCGTCCTTTCTGAAATCCCGCGAATGGCTTTGTCGTCTTATCTGCAAAAATAATCGCGGCATTGGAGGCGAAGCCCTCGAAATTGTCATTCAACATCTCCTTCAGTCCGTTGCCGCCTCCTATGAGTGCCACGAGCATGAACACGCCCCAGAACACACCGAAACCAGTAAGGAAACTGCGTGTCTTGTTCCTTGACAGAGTGTCTATAATTTCCCGAAATCTATCTGTATCTATTCGCATTCTGAGTTAAGAATTAAGAGTTAAGAATTAAGAGTTCGCTTTTGCCAGGCTTCTTTTTTGCGTTATGCCAAGTGTGAAGAAAGTCAATTCTCTTAACATCACCGAAGGTAATTATCAATTTCATATCAAGCATGAACTTTTAACTTTTAATTTTTAACT